>JAMPCN010000032.1 GCA_023666125.1 Bacillus sp. (in: firmicutes)
CCAGCTATCGCTTTAAGGTGTTGGACGCTCTGATTACCAACTTCCACCTGCCGGAATCCACGTTGGTGATGCTTGTCAGCGCGCTGGCGGGAAGAGAGCGGGTACTGCGCGCGTATGAGGAAGCCGTTAAAGAAAAATACCGTTTTTTCAGTTTCGGGGATGCTATGTTCATCTATTGACATGTTTCTGAAACCAAAGCCTTTACTTAAATGTCAAAAATAGGTATAATAAAAATTACAACAAAAAACGCCAGAGAAAGGTATATGGGGAAACATGGAAGAAAGAAGAAGAAACAGACGGATGGAATTAACCTCCCGGCTGTTGATTAAAAACTTGACCGGCACGGGAAATGAAGAAGTGTCAATAGAAGTAACGGATATGTCCAAGACGGGGGTCGGATTTATCTGTGAGAGTCGGTTGGACTTAGGAACTGTTTATGAAGCTTTTTTAACAATCTGGATGAAAGAGTCTCTGCATGCTTTTTTGGAGATTGTCAGAATTGAAAAGCTGGAAGATAATAAGTACAATTACGGCGCCATTTTTATTGGCATGTCGGAAATGGATACGAAACGTATCGAGGTATTTGATACGATGGGAAGCATGGAGAATTAGCAGTGTGACTTATGGATGAGAAGAAAAAACGGAACTTATGGCTGGAACTGGCTGTTATTTTTGTATCAATTATCGGTTTGATGCTGCTTGTATATCTTGTTGTTGTGTTGTCTTTTCAAAAGGGAGAGCAGTCCATCAGTGAGACTATGGACATGTCAGCAAGAATTGCGCGCTATATTTCAGACGAGCCGACAGACGGTGAAATCAGAACGATTAATCATATGCTGCGTTTTGCGGCGCATCTTGGTCTGTTTTTTGCCGTAGGCATGGTGACAACTTTTGTCAGCATGGTTATTTTCAGAAGATATTACCGCATTCTTGGCGTGTTGGCTTCCGGGGTACTCTGCTATATGCTGGCTTATTACACTGAATACTATAAACAATTCGTAGAGGGCAGGCATTATGAGGAAATAGACGTTACCTTGAACAAATACGGAAGTCTGCTTGGTATTGGCTGTATGGTGGTTTCCTACTTCCTAAACAGGCTTTTAGTAAAATTGTCATCATAAAAAACCCTGCGTTTATTTGCGCAGGGTTTTTAAGTCCTGATAGAAGGACGGGTAGCTGATATTGACGCATTCTTCCCCCTGAATTGTCGTTTCACCACGGGCAAGCAGTGCGGCAATGGCAAAACTCATGGCGATTCTGTGGTCTAAATGGGAATCGACCGCTGCGCCGTGCAGTTCTTTTCCGCCTTCGATTATCATACCGTCTTCAGTTGCGGTAATCTGTGCGCCCATGGCGCTTAGATTTTTACACATCACATCAATGCGGTTGGATTCCTTGACCTTTAATTCCGCCGCATCTTTTATTATCGTTGTTCCCTTAGCGACAGCCGCCATAATATTGATAATGGGAATTTCATCAATCAGCGTGGGGATGATATCGCCCTCAATGGTGATGCCGTGTAAAGAACTCGATTTTACCAGTAAATCGGCAGTCGGTTCCCCGTCGTGATTTTCATTTAATAACATAATATCGCCGCCCATGGCAAGCGCGACCTTTAAAATACCGTCTCTTGTAGGATTGATGCCGACATTTTTAATCAGTATTTCGGAATTTGGCACGCACAGCCCCGCGGCAATGAAATAAGCGGCGGAAGAAATATCGCCCGGCACGTTCACTGGCTGTCCGCTTAACTTTACGGGCGGTTTTAAAATGGCCGTTTTTCCCTCAGAATGGATATCGGCTCCAAAATAACGCAGCATGATTTCAGAGTGGTTGCGGCTGATAACAGGTTCTGAGACCCTTGTTTCCTCATCCGTATACAGTCCGGCAAGCAAAATAGAAGATTTTACCTGTGCGGAAGCCACTTTGGAATGATAGTGGATGCCGTGAAGCGCACGGCCCGTAATATGAAGCGGTGCACAGTCATTGCCGTTTATGCTGGTAATATCTGCGCCCATCATGGAAAGCGGTTCCATAATTCTTTTCATGGGTCTTTTCTGAATGGACGCATCCCCGGTTATATCTGATGCGAAAGGCTGGGCGGCGAGAATGCCGGAAAGTAACCGCATCGTTGTACCGCTGTTGCCGACGTCCAAAGCGGAAGCGGGAGCGCGTAAGCCCCGCAGCCCTTTTCCGTGGACGGTTATTTTATCGGGCGTATTTTCAATCTCAATGCCTAATTTGCGGAAGCAGGAAATCGTGGAAAGACAGTCCGCTCCCTGTAAAAAATTAGTAACTTCCGTCAGGCCGTCCGCAATGGAACCGAACATGACGGCTCTGTGTGAAATGGATTTATCGCCGGGAATGGTAACTTCGCCCCGCAGCCCGGCAGTCGTCTGATTTTTCATTGTCGTTTTCTCCTTTAGGCTTTTGTATGAATGGAATAGCCGTCTTCACGCAGTATTCCGGTCGCGTTTCCTAACGCCGTATCGTCATAAAATTCAATCCGCAGCGCGCCTTCCGCCAGTTCTCTGTTGTGGTTGATGCCGATATTTTTAATGCTCACATCATGCATGGCAAGCAAAGAGGCAATCGCCGCAATCGCACCGGGTTTATCGGCAATATCGACCGTAATCACATATTCCGTTTTGATAGGGCCGCTGGAGACATTGATAAAAGACTCTCTGTAGGTTCTTGCCGTATCGAAAAAATCATACAGCGCATCCATATCTTTAGATTCCAGGCTGGCGCGGAGTTTCGTTAAATCCCCTATATACTGCGTCAGTAAAGAGACAATATTGTCCGTGTTGGTAAGACATATCTGCTGCCACATAGCGGGAGAGGAAGAAGCGATGCGCGTAATATCCTTAAACCCTCCAGCGGCAATCATTTTCATGACGCCCTCTTTGGAGTCCGTATTTTTTACAAGATTGACCAAAGAAGCGGCAATGACATGTGGCAGATGCGAGATTGCCGCGGTCACATAATCATGCTGCTCGCAGGTAAGCACAAGCGGAATCGCGCCTATTGTTTCCACAAGAGAGCGGTAGGCGGAAATTTTATCCGGCGAGCTAAGAAAAGTCGGCGTCAGAATATAGTAAGCGTTTTCAAAAAGAGACGCCTTGGAATTGGCATAGCCGAAACGCTCGGAGCCGGTCATCGGATGCCCGCCGATAAACTGCTCCTCCAATCCCATGGAGGCGATATGTTCATGAATCCCTGTCTTGACGCTGCCGACATCGGTAAGCAGCGTACGGGCGGATAAATGATTTTTTAAGGCATTCAGATTTTCGTCGTTATGCGATACCGGCGCGCATAAAAAGATATAGTCGCAGCCGCTGAAAGAATCATCGATATCCGTACAGGCTTTTGTTATAACGCCCTCTTTTTGCGCAAGCTCTAAAGAGGCGGCATTTGTATCATACGCGATAATGTTACTTTCCGGTAATTTATGATGAATCGCTTTGGCGATAGAGCCGCCAATTAATCCCAGACCGATAAATCCATAAGTAAAAGCTGCCATAAAAACCCCCTTTTTTACCCAACCTGCGAGTTTGGGTGCGCAATATGCGCTTAAGCGCCAAACTTGCGTAAACCGAACAAGTTCGGTTGAAAAATTCATTTTTCACACTATTATCATATCTCAACATCCGCCGTTCGTCAAATAACAGACGCGTTTGTTGACAAGATATAAGATAAATTGATATAATTCGACCTGATAGCGCCTGTATTTTTCAAGCGATAGTTTGTGGCGTTTTAAAATGGAGGTTTTTATGGAAAAATTGATGCTGAATATAAAAAAACACGGGATGACGATAGGAATATGGGGGATTGTTTTATTTTTCACAGGACTCTATATTTCTCTTTTATTTAACCATAATATCTGGACGGACGAGGCGTTTACCTTACAGCTTCTTCGTGGAAACGTAAAAGATATCATTGCGGGTACGGCGGCGGACGTCCACCCGCCGTTATATTATTTATATGCCAAACTTTTCGCCGCAATATTCGGCTCGTCTTTAATTGTACAAAAAATTGCCGCCATCATTCCCATGACGGCGCTGCTTATCTTTATGGCGACGGTTATCCGTAAACGTTTCGGCCATACGGCTTGTTTTTTAACGCTTTTATTTTTTACTTGTATTCCCTGTTCCATGGAATTTGCGCTTCAGGTCAGGATGTATTCTCTGGCGGTATTTTGTGTCACGGTATGCGGCGTATACGCCTATCTTGCCTATACAAACGGCGCGAAATCAGATTTTTTTCTTTTCGCGTTAAGCGGAACGGCGGCTGCCTATACGCATTATTTCGCCTTTGTTTCCGTGATTGTCATAGCGGGGTTTTTATTTCTGGCGATTGTGATGACGAAACGGGAAAGGCTGACAAAATGGCTGGTGAGCGCGGCGGGAATGATAGTGTGTTATCTGCCGTGGACGCCTTTTTTTATCAAGCAGGTGACAAGCGTGGAAGCGGGATACTGGATACCGGAGATTACGCCGGAAGCGGTATGGGGATATTTTACATGGACTTTTGATTTGGAACTTGTTCCGGGCATGGTATTTGTATTTTTGATAATGTTAAAAGGGGCAAGTACATATAATACAATAAAGATTGCAAAAGAAAAAAACGTTGTGGAAATCTATGCGCTTATATGTATGCTTGTACCGGCTCTTACGATGATTCTCGGCGTGATTTTATCCTGGTTAAAAACGCCCATCTACCGCGAGCAGTATGTGTTTCCGGCGCTGGGGCTTTTGGCTCTTTTTTTCGGACTGTCCATGAAAGATGCGAAAAAGAGCATTCTGACCGCCGCCAGCGTGTTTCTTTTATTTGTAGGGGCGGTTCAGTATAAGGAATGCTTCAGACAGGAGTACCGCAGTACCTATGTACCGCAGACGGAGAGTTTTTTTGAGCAGAATTTGAAAGAAAACGACTATGTTATTTATAACTGGGAGGCTTTCGGTTTTATTTACGAGTGCTATTTTCCAAGCGAGAGGTTGGAATATGTGGAACGCTTTGATTTTTCCGGGGATTTTGACACCGTATGGTTTCTGCATACGGAATGGATGCCGGAAATAGACGAGGCGGCGCTTACGGAAAACGGACTGCAGATGGAGGTAATAGGGCATTATGGCATAGAGCATAACGAGTTCGATATTTATAAGATATGTAGAGAGTAAACGGACATTTGTCTTACCCGACAGATAAAATGTGCAAAATATGCAAAATAGATTGCAATTTTATAAAAACTTTAGTAAAATATACACATCATATCATATGGGATGGCGGATGTTTCTTGTAACTATTTGCCATAAGACAAAATAGACGGAATTGGAGGATAAGATATGAATGTTTACACAACTGACAAAATTCGTAACGTAGTGCTGTTAGGTCATGGCGGCTGCGGAAAGACCAGCCTGGTGGAAGCAATGGCATATCTTGCCGGAGTGACTTCCCGCATGGGGAAAGTAGCGGATGGCAATACCATCAGCGATTATGGTAAGGAGGAGCAGAAACGCCAGATATCTATCGCAACCTCCGTTGTTCCGATTGAGTGGGAGGGCGTGAAAATCAATTTACTCGATACGCCCGGATTTTTTGATTTTGTAGGAGAAGTGGAAGAGGCAGTCAGCGCGGCGGATGCGGCGATTATCGTTGTTTCCGGTAAAGCGGGTGTGGAAGTCGGCGCGGAGAAAGCATGGGAGTTATGCGAGAAGTATAAACTGCCGCGTTTTGTATTTGTAACGGATATGGATATCGACAATGCTTCCTTTAGACAGGTTGTAGAGGATATGACGGATAAATACGGCAAGAGGCTTGCGCCTTTCCATCTGCCTATCCGTGAGAATGAAAAGTTTGTCGGTTATATCAATGTGATTACGGAGCAGGCATACCGCTGGCAGGGCAAAGAGGTAGTAGAATGCGAGATGCCCGAATATAGCAAGGCAAACTTACAGATTTGCCGTGACGCCTTGATGGAGGCGGTAGCGGAGACAAGCGAAGAGTTTATGGAGCGCTATTTTAACGGCGACGCTTTTTCCGAGGCGGAAATCAGAGCGGCTCTGCGTAACAATGTAGTGGAAAGCAGCATCGTTCCGATGTCTATGGGTTCCAGCCTCTTATGCCAGGGTATTTATACGCTGCTGGATGATATCGTGAAATATATGCCGAGTCCGGAAAACAGGGAGATGGCGGGCATCAATTTAAAGACGAACGAGATTTTTGCCGCGGACTTTGATTTTGCAAAGCCGAAGTCCGCCTATATCTTTAAGACGATTGTAGATCCTTTTATCGGGAAATATTCGCTGATTAAGGTATGCTCCGGCGTATTGAAAAGCGACGATTTGATTTATAACGAAGAAAAGGACGTGGAAGAAAAGATAAGCAAGTTATATGTTTTGCAGGGCAGCAAGCCGATTGAGGTAAAAGAGCTTCACGCGGGCGATATCGGCGCGATTGCGAAACTGACGGCGGCAAGGACGGGAAATACGCTTTCCACCAAGGCGCATCCGATTCGTTACGGCAAGACGGAAATTTCCACACCGTATACGGTTATGCGTTATCAGGCACAGAATAAGGCCGATATTGATAAAATTTCCCAGTCGTTACAGAAGATGACGCATGAAGACCAGACCTTGAAAGTCGTAAATGATGCAGAGAACAAACAGACATTGTTATACGGTATGGGCGATTTACATCTGGAAGTCGTAACAAGCAGGCTTCTTAGCGAATATAAGGCGGGCATCAAATTATCCGCGCCGAAAGTAGCTTATAAAGAGACCATCCAGAAAAAGTCAGATGTGGAATATAAATATAAGAAACAGTCGGGCGGACACGGTCAGTATGGACACGTAAAAATGAAATTTGAACCGTCAGGCTCACTGGAGGAACCTTATGTATTTGAGCAACAGGTAGTCGGCGGCGCCGTACCCAAAAACTTCTTCCCGGCGGTGGAAAAAGGATTGCAGGATTCCGTTACCAGCGGACCGATGGCGGCGTACCCGGTAGTCGGCGTGAAAGCGATTTTATATGATGGCTCCTATCATCCGGTAGACTCTTCGGAAATGGCGTTTAAGATGGCGACGATTCAGGCCTTTAAGAAAGGATTTATGGAAGCCAAACCGATTCTTCTTGAGCCGATTGCTTCCTTAAAGGTAACCGTGCCGGACGCTTATACGGGCGATATTATGGGTGATTTGAATAAACGCCGCGGCAGAGTGCTTGGCATGAATCCTACTGCGGACGGTAAGCAGGTTATCGAAGCGGATATTCCGGTTTCCTGCTTACAGGGCTACTGCACCGATTTGCGTTCCATGACGGGCGGCAGAGGCACCTATGAATATCAGTTTGCAAGATATGAGCAGGCGCCAAGCGATGTGCAGGAAAAAGAAGTGGCGGCGAGAGCGGCAAAAGTGGAAGCCGGCGAAGATTAATAGCGTGTGTAAGAGGGTTTCACCTTTTTAGAGAAGAAAAACAGGGTGCGTATGTATTGGGGGATACAGGCATCCTGTTTTTGCGTCCATGAATAGGAATTAAAGATTGACAAATTATCCCGGTATAGTAAAATGATAGATGTTATTAGATTGCGAAAGGATATGGTTAAAAATGGCTGAAGTATACAATCACAGAGAAGTAGAACAGAAATGGCAGAAGATTTGGGATGATGAAAAGGCGTTTAAAACCTCCGACGATTATTCCAAACCGAAATATTATGCGCTGGTGGAATTTCCTTATCCGTCGGGGCAGGGACTTCATGTAGGGCATCCGAGACCGTATACGGCGTTAGATATTGTTGCCAGAAAGAGAAGAATGCAGGGATATAATGTGCTATATCCGATGGGATGGGATGCGTTTGGACTGCCGACCGAAAACTATGCAATCAGCAACCATATTCATCCCAAGATTGTGACGAAAAACAATGTGGAGCATTTTAAAAGCCAGCTTCATTCGTTGGGCTATTCTTTTGACTGGAACAGGGAGATAAATACGACAGACCCTGACTATTATAAATGGACACAGTGGATTTTCTTGAAATTATTCAAGGCGGGGCTTGCCTATAAGTCCGAAATGCCGATTAACTGGTGTACCTCCTGTAAGGTCGGGCTTGCGAATGAGGAAGTCGTAAACGGCGTCTGTGAAAGATGCGGTTCCGAGGTTGTCCGCAAGGTGAAAAGCCAGTGGATGTTAAAGATTACGGAATATGCCGATAAGTTGATTCAGGGCTTAGATACGGTCGATTATGTGGAAAGAGTCAAAGTTTCCCAGAAAAACTGGATAGGAAAATCGACGGGCGCGGAAGTGGATTTTGCGATTAAGGGCAAAGAAGATAAATTGCGCGTCTATACGACAAGATGCGATACGCTTTTTGGCGCAACATACATGGTAGTAGCGCCGGAGCATCCGTTAATTGATAAATATAAAGACGAATTGAAAAATTGGAACGACGTATGCGCCTACAGGGAGCAGGCGGCCAGAAAATCCGATTTTGAAAGAGCGGAACTGGCAAAGGATAAGACGGGCGTAAAACTGGAGGGCATGTCCGCTGTCAATCCGGTAAACGGCCAGGAAATTCCGATTTTCATTTCCGATTACGTTTTAATGAGTTATGGAACCGGCGCCATTATGGCGGTTCCGGCGCATGATGAAAGAGACTGGGATTTTGCCAAGAAATTCGGTCTGCCGATTATCGAAGTCGTAGCGGGCGGCAAAAACGTACAGGAGGAAGTCTATACGGACGTAGCGACCGGAACGCTTTGCAATTCCGATTTCCTGAACGGATTAAGCGTAGCGCAGGCGAAAGAAAAAATGATTTCTTTTCTGGAAGAAAAAGGCATCGGCAGCGCCAAGACAAACTTTAAGTTAAGAGATTGGGTATTTTCCAGACAGCGTTACTGGGGAGAACCGATTCCGATTGTTTATTGTGAAAAATGCGGTTATGTGCCGCTTGATGAAAGCGAGCTGCCGTTAGAGCTGCCGGAAGTGGAAAGCTATATGCCGACAGATAACGGGGAATCGCCGTTAGCAACAATGACCGAATGGGTCAATACAACATGCCCGCACTGCGGCGCACCGGCGAAAAGGGAGACCGATACCATGCCGCAGTGGGCGGGTTCCTCATGGTACTTTTTGCGTTATACCGACCCAAATAATAAAGAAGCGCTTGCGAGTAAGGAAGCGTTGGATTATTGGATGCCGGTAGACTGGTATAACGGCGGTATGGAGCATACGACGCTGCACTTATTGTACTCCCGTTTCTGGCATAAGTTTTTATATGATGAAAAGGCAGTGCCTTGTCCGGAACCGTATGCGAAAAGAACTTCCCACGGTATCATTCTGGGTGAAAACGGGGAGAAAATGAGTAAATCCCGTGGAAATGTCGTCAATCCTGATGATATCGTAAGAGATTATGGAGCGGATACGCTTAGAACTTATGAAATGTTTATCGGCGCATTTGACTTATCCGCGGCATGGTCGGAAGACGGTGTAAAGGGCTGCCGCCGTTTCCTGGAGAGAGTTTGGAAATTACAGGATATCGTAAATGACGAGCCGGGCTATTCCAAAGACATGGAAACGAAGATGCACCAGACGATTAAAAAAGTCAGCAATGATTTTGAAAACCTGAAATATAATACGGCGATTGCCGCCATGATGGCGTTAATCAATGATTTTTATAAGAAAAACGAAGTGACAAAGGGCGAGTATCGGACGCTTTTAATCCTTTTAAATCCCGTTGCGCCGCATATTACAGAAGAACTTTGGCAGATGGCGGGGTTTGAGAACAGATTGTATCAGGCGTCATGGATAGAATACGACGAGGCAAAAACGGTAGAATCGACCGTGGAAATTGCGGTACAGATTAACGGCAAGACGAGGGCGACGCTCCTTATCGGCAAAGACGACGCCAAAGAGAACGTTATCGCCAAGGCCAAAGAGGTTGTGGCGGATAAACTGACGGGAACGATTGTCAAAGAAATTTATGTGCCGGGAAGAATCGTCAATATCGTTCAAAAGTGAAGCATCTCTAAAGTAATTACCTCGAAGAATGCCCTGAAAATGGGCATTCTTCATCCTTTACTTTTTTGATTCTTGCGGAATAATGCTATCATTTTATTCATTTTCTCGATTTCATCAGGAGCGGCGTATTTTTGCAAGGTCTTGATAATCGTATCCATCTCCTCCGGTGAAAAACTGATATTATTTTCTTTTCCCCGCTTGGAAACGGCCATTAAAAAGGGCAGCATCTGTTCTTTGGAAAGAGAGCTGCTTTCAAAGACAAGCATCTGTAGAAAATCCAGTTTGGATTTATCAATATGGGAAACATCAGGGTCATCCAGCCAGGACGCCATAAGCTACACCTCCTATTCTTATATTTGCTGACTGCTAAAAGCTTCGTACATTGCTTTTTGCTCAGGCGTAAGCATTCCCATTAAAATATCCTCCATGGAGGAATTGCCCGCTTCGCCGGAAGTCATATCCGGAAACATTTCCTGCATGGCATTTATCGTCTGGCTCATTTCCTGATACATTTCCATTGTCTGGAACATGGACTCCATCTGCTCTAGCTGTTTTGCTTCCGCCTGTGTGCAATATGGTTTTAGTTCACGGAAAAGTTTTTTGATATCAGGTTTTTGTGCCTCAATGGAAGCGGCGCGGATTTGAAAAGGGTGTTTTCGGACAAAGTCCAGTGTGTATTTTAATTCCATATATTTGATATAGACAGCCATGTTTTTCTGCATGGAAGGCTCTATGTAAGGGAGGAGGACCTTTAATTTCTGTATTTGGTTGTTGGTATATAAGGCATCAAATGCCATAACGTTTGAGCAGTCCTCTTTCATTGTTCCCTGTGCCTTTCAGTGCCTGTTATAACTTATAAAGTATATGCATGTTAAGAGAAAAATAGGCTCGCTTAAGGAGCCTATTTTTCAGATGTGCCTACCAGAAGTGAAAGAAAATTAGCAGAAAGAATTTCCGCAGCAGCTAAGAAGAACTAACAGCCAGATGATAGAACTGCATCCGCCGCCATCATTGTTAAAAAGGCCGATACCGTTTCCGCATCCGCAGCCGTCATTGTTGTTTCCGCAGATGGATAATAAAATGATAAGCCAGATTAAAGAACAGCATCCGTTACCGCCTTCTCTTGTGTTGTTGCATCCGCATTGAGTTGCTGATAAATCACTCATGTTTTATTGCCTCCATATTTTCATTTTGTTTTGTTTATGCTTTATCTTATGTATGTGGCAAGTCCAGGTTTCCGCAAAAAAAGATAAATTTTTGACAAAGAGGTGACGGACAAAGAAAATAGTGTTATAATGCTTAAATGGTTAGAAGAAAATGAAGGTTATCGGGGAGAGAGGAAAATGAATATAGAAGTACAATGCTGCGGCATTGCCATTTTATTATTATTATGGATATTCTATTTGAAAAATAAGCCTCTGGGGCTTGATTCCGTAAAACTTTTTTTGATTACCATGGGAATTACTTCTTTTTGCGTTATCATGGATATCGTTTCAATTGTGGCCATTACTTACAGGGAGCAGATTCCGGCGTTTTTACTGGCGCTTATCTGCAAAACCTACATTGTCTCGCTGGTGTGGGTAGGATATTTTGGACTGCTTTATTCCGGCACGGATTTTACGGATGAGCAACACAGACGGAAGAAATTAAACGAGCTTTATACCGTGCTTGTAGTTGCCGGAACCATCTTAATATACGCCCTGCCGATTCATTATTATCTGGACGGCAGAGAAGTTTATACATACGGGCCAAGCTGTCTGGCGACTTACGCGTTTGCGCTTATCTTTATTTTGATTACTCTGTATCAGGTGACGGTCAGAGGAAAAGAAATGAATGCCAAACGCCGTAACGCCGTGATTACATGGATGGCTATCTGGATAATTGCGGCATTTGTGCAGTTTATAAACGCAAAACTGCTGTTAGTCGGTTTTGCATCAGTGCTTGGCATGGTGATTCTTTTCTTTGAACTGGAAAATCCGGAAGCCAATCTGGACAGAGAGACAAGCGCATACAATGCACATGCGCTGAGTGAATATATGCGGCAGTTTTATGAAAGGAAAGAATCTTTTTCCTCCATTTTACTCGCCTTTACGGATATGGGAAAGCACCGTGATGATGACGGGGGCGAGGCACACTGGGAGGCGTTGATGCCGGAAATGGTGCGTTATCTGGAAAAGATAAGAGACGTAAAAGTATTTAAGACGCCGGAGCGGGAATTGATTTTGATGATTCCCGGAGAGGAGCGGATGCAGCAGATTTTTTTGATGCTGCAGGAACGTTTTGAAAATTCCTGGTATGATAAAGTGCATGAAAGGTCCGTTGTTTTGCATCCCTATTATGTGCTGTTGGGGGATTCCTCCATTATTCGGGATGAAAATGAAATTTTCCAGATGCTTCGGTATTTCAGGATAGAGGGTAAGAAATCCGAAAAGCATATTATGATACTCGATGAAAAGAAAATAGAGACATTAAGGGAACAGGACAGAACGGAGGATATGATTCTTTCTGCCCTGGAAGAAGACAGGATTGCCGTTTTTTATCAGCCTATTTATTCCACGCATAGTAAGAAGTTTGTTTCGGCGGAGGCTCTTGTGCGGATTCTGGATAAGGACGGCTCTGTTATACCGCCCGGAAAGTTTGTGCCGATTGCGGAAAAAACAGGCTTAATAACCCGTATCGGCGAAACGGTGTTTGAAAAGACATGCGCGTTTATCAGCAAAAATAACTTAAAAGAGCGCTACGGCATTGAATATGTCGAAGTTAATCTTTCCGTAAAGCAGTGCGAAAAAAGAAAACTCGCGCAGACCTTTATCGGGATTATGCAGAAATATAATGTACAGCCGGATTGTATTAACCTTGAAATTACGGAATCCGCGCCGATACAGACCAGACATATTTTTCTGGAAAATGTGCAGACGCTTTTGGATTACGGCGTCACCTTCTCACTGGATGATTTTGGCAGCGGCGAGAGCAACCTGAACTATATCGTGGAAATGCCGGTTTCCATCGTGAAATTTGACCGGGGAATGACGCAGGCATATTTTGCTGATTTCAGGGCAAGATTTGTCATGGAGGCGGCCATGCGCATGATTCAGGAGATGGAGCTGAAAATCGTGTCGGAGGGCGTGGAGACTAAAGAACAGATGGAAACAATCGTCGCGCTTGGCATCGATTACATACAGGGTTATTATTTTTCCAAACCGCTGCAGGGAGAAGCGTTTTTACGGTTTGTAGAAAAATGGGAAAATACCTCTCTGTAAAATTGCACAATACCATATGTTGTTTCCATTTTCCTTTTTGCAATATATGAAAACTATATCTTGATAAAAAACAAAGATTAACGATATTTCGTTAATCTTTTTTCTATTTGTCTTTCCTCCAAAGCTGTGATATAAGTAATTTATCATCTGGCATTTCTTAGAATATTCTTATCCTGCATGACGGGAGTCTTATGCTATCGTGAAGAATTACAATTCAGGAAAAGATGAAACAAATAAAAACGAAAGGAGAATGGAAAATGAAAGAAAAAAGTAATGTGAGGAGGAGAAAAAGGGGGATAAAAAAATCAGCTGCAGCGGCCGCTGCAGTAATATCGTTCGCGGCAGCATTGGCGTGGACAACTCCCGTATTGGCGGATTTTGAGCAAAAGAGCCGGGGAAATCTTACTCTAGAGGGAGGAGAAATCAATATCGCCGCGGCGGATGTTGATATGCTGCAGGAACAGATAAATGCTTTATATGAAGAAATACCGGAGACTCCCAATGTGCCTGCCGAAAATCTGAACCGGAAAAACGCCTTACAATCAAAGGGAAATATTGATTATAACGATGGAAAGATTGTGGTATGTGCGGATGATTTGGTCTGTCTGGCAAATGAAATTGATTTATTGGAAAATAGCTGTAAAATCAATATGATGAATGCCTTAAACGGCATCGGCACTTATTTTACGGCAAACGGTACGATCGTCCATGAGAGCGATAATCCGGGCGGCCTGGAAGAATCCGCGGTGAAACTGCCGTTTAACAGGCTGTATGAGGGTATTTTAAATTCCCAGTCGGTGGATCATCTTGCGGACAGGCAGATTTATGCGGCCGTATCCGATAACCTCTCAAACGGAACGGCGGCCTGGGTTAATGGCAAACTGATTATCGGAAACGGAGCGGATAATAACGCTTTTTATGAGAAAGGATATGTTGACGGGTTTCAGAAAGCGACGGACAGCGTGGACATAGTCTATGCTTATCATGAGCATAGCGGGGAACAGGAGGGGGAAGGCACGGGATGTTATACCGGGCGCCACCGCCATACAAGCGCCTGCCCGGAAACGGAAGTCAACGACGGCATATGCCCCGGTTCCATAGTCTACATTTCCCCCGGTGAGTTCCGCTGTACGGAATGCTATTATGGCGGACAAGGCAGCGGAGGAGGCAGCCACCATCGGTATCATACGGAATATCTGTGCGGAGGCCAGCCATATAACGAATGGCCGGCAACATGTGGAAAAACGCCGGGTGTCACGATAGAATCGGCAACGCTGATATTCAAATGAGGACGCTGCATACAGGAGTCTGACGCCGCCTGTTTATGAAAAACTTGCATTAATTTTCAGATATAGTAAAATAAGAGCATATGTTAAGTGGAGATAAGGAGTTGTTCTTATTATGGCTGACTTTAATGTTGCGGGAAGACAGTTTAGGACGCAGTCGGACTATAATGCGGCGATGCGTGACCAGAAGCAGATAGAGGCGATTAAGGCAAAAATAAATATGGAACAGCCGGGTGAGGTTATCAGTCTTGCGGAGGAGTTAAAGGCCGGAAAATACCGTCTTATAACGATTGTAGGCACTGATTTTAAGGAAGAAATACAGGAACTGGCGGAGAAATATAGGAAACAGGGCTATACAAAAGATAGTAAAATCAAAGTCTCCAAACAGAAAAAGAAACAGACCAAGCCAAATAAAAAAGACAGCAAAAAACCAGTCTCTCTGGATGCTTATGACGAGAAAATGCAGCAGGAGATTAAAGCTGTTTTAAAGCAGAAAGAGAGAAAGAGAAAACTGATTGTTGTTTTATGCAGCATAGTGGCATTGGCATGTTTTGGTTACTATGGCGTTTATTACTATTTTGCAGACAGAACGCAGTCGGACTATGAAGAGTTGGCCGATTTAAGGGGAAATGATTCTATTATCATGAAAACGCCCACCATTCATTATACGGAGGAAGAGGAAGAGGTTGAACTGACCGTGCTGGATGAATATGCGGCGCTCTATAATAAGAATAAAAGGCTGATAGGCTGGCTTAAGATTGACGGAACCAATATTGATTATCCGGTTATGCAGACAACAAATAATGAATATTACCTCGACCATAATTATAATCAGGAATATGATAAAAACGGAAGCCTTTTTCTGGACGCATCCTGTGATGTTGTACATCGGAATACCAATCTTATTATTTACGGGCATCATATGAAATCCGGAAAAATGTTTGGAAATTTGAATCAGTACAGCAGTGAAAACTATGGTAAAAAGCATTCCATTATTCAGTTCGATACGATTTATGAAAAAGGCACTTATGAAGTGATGTATGTATTTCGTTCCAGAATTTATAATGAAGATGAAATTGTGTTTAAATATTATCAATTCTTTGATGCCACATCAGAGAGGGAATTTAATTCCAATATGAATGAAATGGCGGCGATTGCGCTGTATGATACGGGTGTAACGGCAAGTTATGGGGATGAACTGCTTACGTTATCGACCTGTGACAGTTCCGAAACAGACGGACGCTTTGTTGTTGTGGCTAAAAGAATCAGTTAGCAGCACGGCCCAAAGGCCGGGAAGGAGTGTATGATTATGTTAGAACAAAAAGATATAGAAATTATGAAAAATATATTTGATGAAAGTTTGGAGAAAGGTCTGGACAAGCGCCTTCGCCCCCTGGAGCGGGATATGGCGGAGCTGAAACAAGATGTAGCTGTCCTCAAGGAGGAAGTGGCAGTTCTGAAACAGGACGTAGCGGAACTGAAACGGGATATGGCAGAAGTGAAACAGGATGTAGCTGTACTCAAGGAGGACGTAGCAGAACTGAAGCAGGATGTAGCAGTTCTGAAGCAGGATGTAGCAGAACTGAAACGGGATATGGCAGAAGTAAAACAGGAAGTGGCCGTACTCAAGCAAGATGTAGCCGTCCTCAAACGGGATATGGTGGAGGTAAAGCAGGACATAGTAGTCCTCAAGGAGGAAGTAGTTATCCTCAAGCAAGATGTGGCTGTCCTCAAGCAAGATGTGGCAGTTCTGAAACAGGATATGGCAGAGGTAAAACAGGAAGTGGCCGTACTCAAGCAGGATGTAGCTGTCCTCAAAAAGGATATGGCAGAAGTAAAACAGGATGTAGCCCTCCTCAAACAGAACGTAACATTACTGAATCAGGATGTGCTGGAACTGCAAAAGGATGTAACAGGTCTCGATCAGAACGTCAGAAATATCAACTTATTATTAGAAAACGACGTCAAACCGCGCCTGAATACAATAGAAGCCTGCTATACCTCTACATACAGCCGATACGCTGATGGGGTTGAACAACTGGAAACCATGCAGGTGGATATTGATATTTTAAAAGAGACGGCGGCGGTACATGCGGAAAAATTGCAGAAACTGGCTTGATGTGAATTTGGAACTGATGGTGTACGGAATATACATATTATTTTCCTGAATTACATTGACAGGAAAGTATATTTCCGTTAAAATTGACGTATAAATAAATCAGTGATATCACATGATTGGGCTGGTCGAAAGACCCTGGTCCACCGAATGGCGGGGAATTTCCCCGCTATTTTTATGTAATAAGGAATTGCTGGAGAAAGGTAAGCAAATACAAAAACCTTGTTTTCCCCCATCCCCGCCAATTTTTCAAAATTGTGAAGAAAATATGAAAAAACTTGCATAAATTCTCAGATATAGTATAATAAATCTATATGTTAATCGTTTAAAAGGGGTCTGGAATAAAAAAGTCTAATTAATTGACTCAAAATTGACGATATAAATACTGATGGTCTTTCTATGCTTTTTTTCATGCAGCAAACTTTCATGTGGCAAACGGCAGACATGGAACTGCATAAACATGAAACTGCGTCATACATGGCGGGATATGAAGCATAAGGAATGATTGTTAGTAGTTTTCTTATGAAAAGAAGTGTTACTGACAGAAGGAGAGATTGATATGTCCAAGAAAACACCGGTTAAGAAATCTAAAAGGAGATTAAAAAGGAGCGTAAGACGTTCTCTGGCGGCAGTTTTGATGATAACGGCGATTGCCGTAGCGGCGATTCCGGTACCGGAAAACGCGGCGGCGCCGGGAGATAATAATGCAAGGGCCGAATCGGATGTAAAAGTATTGCAGAATTATGCTTATCCACAAGGGCTTCCGTTTATTGATTTACCCTATAATAATGACCCTGTCAGCTTAAAGCTGAAAACAAAGACGGAAAATGGTGTTGAAGTTCCGGCTGAGACTGTTTATACGACATACTTTATTACTCCGTCAACGAGCGGTGGCCGGACCGTCTATACGATGAACTGGCAGTTCGATTTCTTTATGCGTAAGATACAGAAAGTAAACTACGGTATTATTTGTGATTATAACTATACGGCGGGGCATGTGTCACGGCTGGAAGTGCCGAAAAACCCGATTTATCAGTATGTGACGGTTCCCCTTGCTACGGTAAATGATTTTATTAAAAAGCATTATGGCAGCGGGCCGGTTGGCGGAACCGGCGACACAACAAGCGACGGCACAACAGGCAGCGGCGGAACAGCCGTTGTCACAAATCCCGGAACGGCCGTTGTAAAAGACTGGGGCAGACCGGGCGAAGACACGGAGAAAGATGACAAAATCAAATTATATTTTGGCGATAAGGTTTATGATGACCAGGTAGCGAAATACCAGAAGTATGATGCCGATTTAGCACAGTATAGGACGGAGTTGGCAGCATGGAATGCTAACCCGAACCATACGGCGGATACAAAGCCGACAATGCCGACGGAACCTGATTTGGTAACAAAATATGCTTCGGAATTTGGTAACAGCATCAATGAACAGTGGCGTCTTTTCTATTGTGAGAAAAGTTCTCATACATATGATATCAAAGATGAGAGCGGTAATGTAACAGCTACCAATACAATTTCCTTGAAAGGATATATATTGGAAGAAGTAGTGGATGCCAAAAACAGTGGCGCGCAGGCGCTGCCGGTATATATTCCGAGAAGATTGTCTGATACAGATGACGATGGCGCTGATGTGGATGAATATGGATTTTTGGTACAGGATAGAACCAGCATTAAAGGTATTGCAGAACGTGCATTCTATATGGTGCAGGACGTAGATGTCATTGCTCTGGATAGCGATGTGCAGTATATTGGGGATTCCGCATTCCAGGGTTCCTTTATTCAGGGAATAGAGACCTATGCGGAAAATATCGGTAACCGGGCGTTTTATGACTGTAAATATTTAACGAGCATTAAATTACAGCAGGGCGTATCCCGAATCGGTACGGAGGCGTTTGCTAAGGAACCATTACTGACTTCCGTGGAGTTTCCGGCGTCGCTTACTTATATAGGATTGGGTGCGTTTGCTAACTGCAGCACGCTGCGCTCGCTTGACTTTTCACAGACGACGGCGGCGGCTTATATAGACGATTACGCGTTTTATGATGATATCGGCCTGACGACGGTGAACTTTACCAAGGACGGCACTACGCCGGTAGAGATTGCGACAGTCGGCAAGGCGGCCTTTGCGGTAAGGCAGGGTATAACGGGAAGCCTGGTTGACTTTACGATGCCTTCCGGCATCTCCAAAGTGAAAACGAAAGTTGCCAGCAGTCAGATAAATTCCAATGGTGAACCGATTCCCGATACGACTTATAATCCATTCGGAAGCGCCAGTGAAATCTCTGACGGCGTTTATACCGGCTTGGGTGATTATATATTTGCCGGCAGGGTGAATTTGCAGAAAGTGACGATGCCGAGCAGCTTCGGCAGCGCGACGGAGGCGACCGTACCGGATTATCTTTTCTTTAACTGTATTGCCTTGGAGAGAGTGGTCTTCCCGCATACGGGAACAACATGCGGTTTGGCGACGTATAATCCGGATAAACTGTTTGCGACGGTATCGAATGTGAATTTCTGCGTAGAAGGACCGGAATTAATGCAGCCGACCTTGGACGACCCGGCATATCCGAGAAAGGCAACCTGGGCGGCGGTGAGTGCAGTATCGAAAGTAATACCGTATATCTACTACGACAGAGACGGCGTGGAATACAGGGAAGTCAGTGACGGAACGTATCTGGAGTGTATTGACCAGAACGGTATCTTGATTGACTGTAAGTTAAAACCGCCGGTACCGGATGTGATAGACGATATTTATCTGCCCATCCCTGCGGAAGTGGCGGGCGTGAAAGTAAAAGGCATTGCCAGCAACTGCTTCAAAGACGATAGATTGAACCAGCATGTTGTCGTTTTGACGATTATGGACGGTTCCGAACTGGCAACCATCGATTCTTCCGTATTTAAGGGATGGCATAGCCTTGAGAAAGTATATATTGGCGATTCCGTTAGAAGCATTGGCGCGGAAGCTTTTGCCGAATGCGAACATTTAGTGGATGTTTCTTTCAATACGGATGAGCAGTATGCGGCCGATTTCTCGGTAGGAGCAAATGCGTTTAATACCGGCGGAACGGCGCTTACGTTCCATGGCCTGATAGATGCAAATTATGGGCCATACAAGTATGCAATGCAGCCGGATACTAAAATCGGCGCGGCGCAAATCCGTGTATGCTATAAGAGTATGCTGCCGTCCTACCAGACGGTTATGTATGACGGTAAAACGGGAGAAGTTACCCTGTTGGATTACCCGAAATATGACCAGGTAGGAAATCTTCTGGGTGAAGAATACGCAACGAAGCATAACGAGAACTGGCAGGATATGGGATATAAGAGTGCGGAGAAATATTATAACGCCAAGATGGAACAGTTCTATTATGATTCCTATGCCGGCGCTGAATGGAATTCTATGCGTACGGCGTTTAAAGAAGCCTGGGATAATGCGGCAACGGCAGATGAGGTATATAATGACTTTACCGTTTACGGGCCGTGGGTAACGCCTGATTATGTTGATACGACATTCCTTGCTACCGCTAAGGCGGATGAGGATGTAAATGCTTCGGCGTCTGCATTGGATTGGCTGTTTAAGCCCCTTGTTGCAGAGGCGGCGCTTACGGAGACTCCGTTACCATATTTTGAAAAATATCATTATGATGTTTATGAAAATTACACCAGGCCGACTGAGGAAAAGCACGGCAGTTATATGGCTTCGACGCAAGATGAAAATCTTGCTTTTGAGGCGACACAGAAGATGAAAGTGCCGGACGGTGTTACTTCTATCGACGTATTTGGATATGTCGGCGACGAGAGCGCGACGGCGGCGCAGTATCTATCGGCTCGTTTATTGGGTTCTTCGACGAGAAATATGTATTATGATATTGATGATTCGGGTAGAAAAGCAGAGGTAGAGCTGCCGAATGCGGGTACGGATTATCATAAAGACGTCATAGCCGGGCTTTTCAGCGGTTCCTATGCGGATAAGAAAGCGGATGATGATGCCGACGTAACAACGGTGGTTAAAGGAAATGACAGACTGAAAGAAATTGACTTAAACCAGGTCAAATCGTTGCCGGCCTATGCTTTTGATAACTGTGATAAACTGGAAAGAGTAACGATAGGAGAAGCTTGTACCGATATTGGGCAGCTGCCGTTTAGAGGCTGTCCGTCCTTAAAGACGCTAAATGTTGCGGATACGAATCCGAAATATTTTGCGGACAACAGGCTGCTCTATGAGAGAAACCTGAATGACCCCGGCTATAGTGAAAGCAGTCCTGTCTACACGATAGTGGAATGCCTGGAGTCAAGAGGCGAGGGAAATGATAACGTAACGGTGACGGCCGCTGCAGATACCGGCATTGCAAATGTGAAGTACATTGCGCGGGCGGCATTTGAAGAATGCGATAATCTCTCCACGGTTAATCTGACGGATGCCGAGAAGCTGACGGAGATTCCGGAAAACTGCTTTAAGGGCTGTGACGCGTTAGACGAGGTGAAATTGCCGGCGTCCTTAAATAAAATTAATAAAGGCGCTTTCTATGACGATTCTTTACGAAGCGTCAGAATCCCGGGCAGGGAGGTATTTATTTCGACCGAGGCGTTTAAGGATGAGGGCAGTAAAAAGCCAAATCCGACGCATATCATAACCTATAACGATTCCTCCGCGCGCCGTTATGCGGATACATATCAGACGGCTTATAATCTGGTATGGGAGGATATCGGAGAGTTATGGAGCGTTAATTTCTACGACTATGACGGCCGTCTTGTAAAAGCCATGAGCGTTAAAGATGGTGATGGAGTAAAACCGAAAGAGATACCGGAAGTCTCCCGCGACGGCTATGAGTTTATCGGCTGGCTTGGAACCAATGGCATAGATATAGAGAATGATGAAATTACACGGGATACGGATTTCATTGCACAGTATAGGTCTACCAGCGCGATGGTGGATGGTAAGTGGATTGTAACCTTTACCGATGGTATGACGGGCGAACCGTTCTGGCCGGCACAGTATGTAGAGGATGGAAAGACTATGGACTCCGCGCCGACCGAGGCGAACGTGCCTTACCATGAGGGATATAAGTTCCTGAAATTCAGTAAGGACTTTGCAGGTGAAATAACGTCGAATATGGATGTTGTGGCATTATTTGAGGTAGACCCCACGGCTAATACGGGTAACAATGCCGGAACGACCAGCGGCGGAACAACGAATAGCGACGGAAATGGAACCGGAAATACATCCAGCTCCGGCTCGACAAGTACTTCTGGCAGCTCCACATCGACGACGAGTTCGACCGGCGAGAAAGCAAGGCATACGGTAACCGTTGTAAACGGCTACGGAAGCGGCAGCTATGCGGAGGGCGAGACGGTTATTATCGTAGCGAACGAACCCGCGGCAGGACAGAAGTTCAGCCAGTGGAGAACGGAATCCGAAGGTGTAGAACTGGTTATGATACTGGCATCCGCGACAACGTTTGTCATGCCGGCTAACAATGTTTTAGTGACGGCTGAATTTACGGCAGGCTCGACAACGCCGTCAACGACGCTGCCTTCACCGGTAACCGGCACAGTGGCTACGAGAACCGGCGGCAATACGACGTCAGACAGTGGTAATGGCAATACGAGAGTTGATATTACGAAGCCGGGCATCAGCAATAAGAATTTGGCAACGGCGAACGTCAATGGCTCTACCGATAACTTTATTGTTAAGATTTCCGAGACACCGGAGGCGACGCAGGCGGTTATCAATGCTTTGTCAAATAAATATGGCAATATAGAGAATATATTGTATTACGCAATGGATATCAGTCTGTATGATTCGACGGGAACGACGAAGATTACAGATACGTCGGGACTTTCGGTTGACATTACGATTCCGCTTCCGGATGCGCTTGTTGCCTACGGCGGTAACAATATGATGGGTGCGGTAATCAATGGAGACCAGCTTGAGGATATGAGCGAACGGTTTACGACAATCGGAGGCGTTCCGTGCATCAGCTTTACGGCGACGCACTTCTCACCGTATACGATTTATGTCGATACGCAGAATCTGTCGGAAGGCTTATTGGATATCACGCCTAAGACGGGCGACCCGATTCATCCGAAGTGGTTCTTATCAATCGGTCTGGCATCCTTGTCCATCATTCTGTTTATGAAAAAAGACAAGAAGGCAGCGGTTAAAACAGCGTAACTTGAGATTCCTGGGGGAACTCCTATGGGGAAAAAATTAAGAAGATGTGCAGGCGCTCTGTTGATGGCGATAGGTATCGCCATCACACAGATACCTGTAGCGGATGTAGAAGCAGTGGACTCTGCTTCTGCATCTGATTTTCAAATGAGTGGAACTACATTAGTAAAGTATACAGGCACGGCAGCGAACGTGTCTATTTCTAATTCTGTAGAAAAAATAGAGGCGGAGGCGTTCGTCGGTAATGAAACGATAGAAAGCGTTACCATAGGAAACGGCGTTAAGAGTATCGGCTCGGGCGCATTCGAGGGTTGTAACGCGCTGCGTTCCGTTACGATTTCCGATTCGGTGGAAGAGATAGGGAAGGCGGCTTTTGCAAGCTGCCCGTCTTTAAGCAATGTCAGAATCGGCAGTGGGCTTGCCTCCATGGGTAACGGCGTTTTCGCGGGAGATGTCAGTTTAGCGAATGTAAGCTTTAGCAGCAGCAACCCGAATTTTACCTGTGATGATGGCGCTATTTATAATAAGGACGGATGGGATACCCTGTATGCCGTGTTGGCAGGCAGAGAGGGCGCGACCTATACGATGCCGTCCACCGTTAAGAAGATGCTGCCGTATGCTTTCTGGGGCAACAAGCATTTAGAGGGAGTTGCCATCGGCGGCAGTGTGGGAGAGATTTCCGCCTACGCCTTTTCCAACTGTTCCAATTTAAGGGATGTCAATATCCCTTATTCGGTGAAAACCATTAATATTAAGGCGTTTGAAGACTGTATACGGCTGCGCAATATTACGATTCCGATATCGGTCACGTCGATACATAATACGGCTTTTGACGGCTGTACGAAACTGAAGATTGACGCTCCGGCAGGCAGTGTGGCGAAGAAGTTCGCCGACAGTCTGGTATTGGAAGATATAGAAGTGGCGGAGTATGAAGATACGCCTTTAGATACGGTCAATGAAACGGATGCCGATGACGAATCGGACGAATTACAGGCGGAGAGAGAACCCGTTGTTATTACGGATTATTATAATGAAGTAACGCATATGAACCCGCTGGAATCGGAAGAAGACGATTCTGTAAAGGGAAAATCCCGTATTGTGGGCAATGAAGTCTTTGTATTTATGGACAATGCTTCCGCTACGGTCAATTCCGGCAATGTTGATGTGATAAAAGTGGAAGGAATTGCAATCGGTGAAACGGGCGATACCATTGCCAGCATTTCCGGGAATGCGGAGGGGAAAGGTTCTTCTTTCCCGAAATATGAGATAGTGGATGGTAAAATTATTGCCAATCAGGCGTATTATAATGACGATAGGACGGCTATTGAAATACCGGATGGCATTACGGAAATTGGCGATTTCGCTTTTGCGCGTTCGGCGGTTACGGATGTTGTGATACCGGATGGCGTGGAAAAGATTGGATATGCAGCGTTTTATCACTGCAACGATTTGACTAATGTAGTCATTCCTGATTCCGTAACGGAAATTGCGCCGTCGGCCTTTGCCAAGACGCCCTGGCTGCAAAACTGGGAGCAGGGCGGAAACGGTGATTTCCTGATTGTCGGAGACGGTATTTTGCTTGCTTACCGTGGCAGTAACGGCGTTGTGTCGATACCGGATGGCGTGAAGACGGTAGGCGCAGGCGCGCTGGCTTCTCATGCGGGCATTACGAAAGTCATTCTGCCTGAGAGTGTGGAGGTTATCGGCGAGGGCGCTTTTGCCGGCTGTAGTAACCTGACGCAGATAGAGGGCGGCAGTGCGGTTAAACAGATACAGGACAGAGCTTATCAGGGCTGTCCGCTTACGGATATCAGAATCCCGGCTTCCGTGGAAGAGATTGGTTTAAAGGCGTTTGACGTAGCTGCTTCCGTAAAAGAAGCGGGAAACGGCGTCGTTACGTTTGAGGGTTCTATGCTGCCCGCCATATCTTACGGGGATGCTTCGGGGAAATTATATAACGATACTTACAGAGGCCTTGTGTTTGACGGCGTTCAGACGGCGGTTGTGCCGGATGGCATAAATGATTATGACGGCACGGTTTTAGACGGGAAGCTTTCAGGCTTCAGGGGTACGGTAAAAACCGCGGCTGACGGAAGCGGACAGCCGACGGATGCCGGTCAAAGTGACAACGGACAGACAACAGATGCCGCTCAAAGCGACAACGGGCAGGAACAGGCAGATGACAGTGCGGTTCAGCAGATTGCCGCCGCAGAGTCGGATGGTGCGTCCGGCGTTACCGTTAGAATCAGCAGCCTTTCGATTAAAAGCGATGACGCGGCAAGCGCGGTTTTAGACGGCGCGGAGGGCGGCTATCTGTTAAAGATTGTGGACAGCGAGGGCGCCGAAAATGCGATTCAGAATGCCTACCGGAAAATTTATGGCAATCAACTGCCCGCGAATTTAAAGGCATACGAGGTATCTTTGCAGGAGACGGCAACCGCCATTCCGATTACCGGCCTCGGCAGGCAGAAAATAGAGATAACAATACCGGTTCCGGACGGCGTGGAAGAGACGAATCTGCATGTTGTCTGTCTGGATGCAAACGGGCAGTTAGAGGAACTGGCAAGCAGGATAACGTCGGTTGACGGCATTAGCTGTGTGACTTTTACCACAAACCATTTTTCGCCGTACGGAATCTATAATTATGTTTCCGCATCTTCGGCCGCGGTTTCTGCGCCTGTGACCGGCTGGCAGGCAGTATTTACGGGTCTGTTGCCGGATAATAGCGCCGGCAACAAAGATGTTTCCCCGAATACGGGCGATAACAGCATCCATCCGAAATGGTTTCTTGTGATAGGGCTTTGCTGCACGGGCTTGGCGCTTATTTTCTACCGCAAGGGCGGGAAGAGGAAATATATGACGCAGGAATGATGAACAGGACAGCAAGACAAGAAAGAACAACAAGGCAAGAAAGAACGGCCAGAATAGAATACTTAGAGTCACCAAATAGAAATTCCCGGCATAAGATAAGAAAAAGCCGGGAGTTTGTTATGTATCGCGTCAAAAAGCAGTTGGGCTGCAGCGAACGCTTACAGCAGTCATGCAAAGGCGCTCCGGTTACGGTTGCAGTGCTGGATACGGGGATTTATCCTCATCCGGATTTAGCAGGCAGGATATTGGCGTTTCAGGATTTTGTAAATTATAAAAGCAAAATTTATGATGACAGCGGACACGGAACGCATGTTGCGGGATGTATCGGCGCAAGCGGTCTGATGTCTAATGGAAAATACAGCGGTATCGCGCCACAGTGTCTTTTTTGCATCGGAAAAGTATTGAATCAAAACGGCGAAGGCTCTATTGAGAGTATGTATCATGGTCTGTTGTGGGTAATGCAGAATCGTCTGCATCATCATATCCGCATCTTAAATATATCGGTCGGTATAGGGAAACCCGATAATGAAAACAGAATAGAAGAGGTAGTAGGGCTGTTGGAGGCGGTATGGCAGTCGGGGATTGTCGTAGTGTGCGCCGCGGGCAATTCCGGTCCGGGAGACGGTACGATATCCCCGCTTGGAAACAGCCGCAAAGTCATTACGGTAGGCTGCCATGAGGACGGTTATTTCGGGAGCAGGACGGGTCTGTGCGAGGATTATTCCGGCAGAGGCGATGTTTCCGTGTTGTACCGTAAGCCGGACGTTGTCGCGCCCGGAACGGATATTATATCCTGTAACAGCAGGGGAAACGGTTATGTCAAAAAAAGCGGCACTTCCATGGCAACGCCAATCGTTTCCGGGGCGGCGGCTCTTTTATTGCAAAAATATCCCTACTTAAATAACGACCAGGTTAAACGCAAAATTGTATACAGCGCCAGAGATTTGGGGGATGCCTGGAACAAGCAGGGCTGGGGCATGTTGGATATCGGGAAATTAATCAGCATGTAGACGCTCTCCGCCAAATGTCTGCGTAAAAAAGCGCAGCTTTGGCGGGTTTGATGATTAAAAAAAGTGTATTGTACTTGACATTGGACGCAGGATTGTATACAATTATACAAGGTTGAAAAAATAAAATTTTTTCAACCACGAGTTTGTGCAAGCGTTTATTACGCTTGACACAAACATCGTAAGTTGTGAAATAGTCATGTATAGACGGGGAAAGAGGCGTTATTGCTGGAATGAATAATTATGATATCAAACAGAGCGTAAATGACAGTTATTCTCTGCGGGGCAGGGTGTTTCAGAAAATCAGGGAAGATATTTTAAGCGGAAAATATAAGGAACATGAAGAACTAAAGGAAGTTGCTATCGGTACGGAGCTAGGCGTCAGCCGCACGCCCGTCAGGGAGGCTTTCAGGCAGTTGGAATTAGAGGGGTTAATCCAGATTATCCCCAATAAGGGCGCGTATGTCACGGGCATTACGGCTAAGGATGTAAAGGATATTTATATGATACGTTCCTTATTGGAGGGGCTTTGCGCGCGGATGGCGACGGAGAAGATTACCAAAGAACAGTTAGAAGAAATGGAAGAGAATATTTATCTGGCGGAATTTCATGCGGACAGAGGGCATATGGACCAGATGGCGGAGTTGGACAACCGTTTTCATGATATTCTCTATGAGGCGTGTGATTCCAAGATGTTAGAGCATCTGCTAAAGGATTTTCACGGCTATGTGCTTCGCGTCAGACAAAAGACATTGGCGACGAATACGCGTGGGCGCGCCTCCAATGATGAGCATAGGCAGATTATGGAGGCCATCAAGGCCAAAGACGCCAAAAAGGCGGAAAAACTTGCCAACAGGCATATGATTAACGCCTATGACAATATGGTAAAAAACGGTTTGTACGATATCTATGGAGAGACAGCGCAGGACTCATAAAAAAATATGCAGGAGGATGGATGATGGAAAAAATTAAGATGACGACGCCCCTAGTGGAGATGGACGGGGATGAGATGACGAGGATTCTCTGGAAGATGATTAAGGAAGAACTTTTACTGCCTTATATTGACTTAAAAACGGAGTATTATGATTTGGGACTGGAACATCGTAACGAAACGGATGATAAAGTAACGTTAGAGAGCGCGGAGGCGACCAAAAAATATGGTGTTGCCGTAAAATGCGCAACGATTACGCCCAATGCGGCAAGAATGACGGAATATCATTTAAAAGAGATGTGGAAAAGCCCGAACGGAACTATCCGTGCGGCGTTAGATGGAACGGTATTTCGTGCGCCGATTATCGTAAAAGGCATTGAACCCTGTGTGAAAAACTGGGAAAAACCGATTACGCTTGCGCGCCATGCCTACGGCGACGTCTATAAGAATACGGAAATCAAAGTGCCGGGAGCGGGTAAGGCGGAGCTTGTCTTTACGGCAAAAGACGGCACCGAAACCAGAGAGACGATTCATGAATTTACAGGAGCGGGTATTTTACAGGGCATTCATAATACGGATGAGTCTATCACAAGCTTTGCCAAGGCATGTTTTAATTACGCGTTAGATACGAAACAGGATTTGTGGTTTGCGACCAAAGATACGATATCGAAAAAATACGACCATAACTTTAAGGATATCTTTCAGGATATTTATGAAAAGGAATATGCGGATAAATTCAAAGAAGCGGGCATTGAGTATTTCTATACGTTAATTGATGACGCGGTAGCGCGTGTTATGAAAGCAAAGGGCGGATTTATCTGGGCTTGTAAAAATTATGACGGTGATGTCATGAGCGACATGGTATCCTCCGCTTTTGGCTCTCTTGCCATGATGACGTCCGTATTGGTATCGCCCTCAGGCGTATATGAGTACGAAGCGGCGCACGGAACCGTGCAGAGACATTATTATAAGCACTTAAAAGGAGAGGAGACCTCTACGAACTCCGTAGCGACGATTTTTGCCTGGACGGGGGCGCTTAGAAAACGCGGCGAACTCGATAACATACAGGCGTTGGCGGATTTCGCCGATAAGCTGGAGCGGGCGACCATTCAGACAATCGAATCCGGTAAGATGACAAAGGATTTGGCGCTGATTACTTCTTTAAAGGATGTTACCGTCTTAAACAGCCAGGATTTCATCAAGGCGGTTCGTGAGACGCTGGATGCAATGGCGTAGGAAGCTGATAGGTGAATGGGTAATAGGTAAGTCATAGGATGTGGCAATAATAATCCGGATTTGTATATATAACAGCATACGAAAGGCGGTATTTGTGTATGAGCAATAAAGAACAGATAATACAGTTAATTAATAATATTCCGGATTATAAATTAACTTATGTTGTTGATATGTTAAATAGTATCAAAGACTTGTTAGTGGAAGAAGTTGCTCCGGACGAATGGGATTTGCAGATGATTGAGGATGCGAAAAAGAATAATGACGGAGCAACTGTGACATTTGAGGAACTGCTTGCAAAAGAAAAAGAACTTACGCTGGATGATATATTCAAAGATTATGATGGAGAATCCGCAGTCGAGAAATTTGACTGGGGTTCTCCTGTTGGAAAGGAAGTATGATGATATAGCGGTCAAGAAGCCGTCTGCTCTACTCCGACAACTCCCCCCACCTATCATATAACTCATTCAGCATATTCTCATTCTGCTCTTTTTTATCCGATAATTCCTGCAGTTTGGCAACGTCCGTACAGACGTCCGGCAAAACCATCATTTCTTCTATCTGCTTGTTTTCATCTTCCAGTGCGGCGATTTGTTCCTCGCATTTTTTCAGTGCGTTTTCTTTTTTACGCTTGGTTGCCTGTTCCTCTTTCCGGTTTTTCCAGTCCTGTTTGGCGGCGGAAGAGGCATCCATAGAAGCAGCCGTAGAAGCGGTGGAAAAAGACTTTGCGGACGAAGCGGTATTTGCAGAAGCGTTTGTTAAAGAAGCCGCGTTCTGCTCCGCTTTTTTCTCCATATAATATTCATAATTGCCAAGATACTGTGTCAATATTTTATCGCGTAAATCCAAAATACGACTTGCTGTTTTATTGATAAAATAGCGGTCATGGGAGACATAGAGTACGGTTCCGGTATAGCCGTTTAAGGCGTCCTCCAGTATCTCCTTGGACATAATGTCCAGATGGTTGGTCGGCTCGTCCAGAATCAGGAAATTAGATTCGGAGAGCATGAGTTTTGCTAAAGAAACGCGTCCGCGTTCCCCGCCGCTTAACGATTCGATTTTTTTAAATACATCATCCCCGGTGAAAAGAAAAGCCGCCAGCGTATTGCGTATTTCGGTATTGGTAAGTACCGGGTAGTCGTCGGAAATTTCCTCAAACAGCGTTTTTTCCGGATGCAGAACGTGGTGTTCCTGGTCGTAATAGCCTATTTCCACATTTGTGCCAAGGCGGATAAGTCCCGTATCGGGCGCGAGCAGTTCGTTGATGATTTTTAAAATCGTTGTTTTTCCGGTTCCGTTATCCCCGATGATGGCGACGTGTTCGCCGCGTTTGATATCGAACGAGAGATTTTGAAACAATGTCAGCGCGTCGTAAGATTTGGAGAGATTTTCGATATGAAGTACATCGTTGCCGCTGGCAATCCTCGGTTCTAAAGTAAGGCGCATATCGGCGCGCACCTGTGCGGGTTTATCGAGTACGTCGATTTTATTTAACATCTTTTCACGGCTTTCGGCGCGTTTGATGGATTTTTCCCGATTAAAGGATTTTAATTTTTCAATGACTTCCTCCTGATGCTTTATCTCGCGCTGCTGGTTCATATAGGCGTGGTACTCGGCGATACGAAGCTGTTCTTTTTTCGCGGCATAGGCGGAGTAATTTCCGCTAAAGACAGTCGCCTTGGTATTATCGAGTTCGATTATCTTACCGGCGATTCTATCCAGAAAATAGCGGTCGTGCGAGACAATAATCACCGCGCCTTTATAATTAAGAAGATAGGTTTCCAGCCATGTGATAGAGGACATATCGAGGTGGTTGGTCGGCTCGTCCAAAATAATCAAATCGGGTTTTAAAAGAAGCAGTTTTCCAAGCGCGACACGGGTTTTCTGACCGCCTGATAACGTGCTTATGGAATGGGAAAATTCCTCCTCTGCAAAGCCGAGTCCTTTTAAAACACCGGTCAGCTCGCTTTTGTACGCATAACCGTTAGCAGATTCAAAAGCGTGCGTCAATGAGGCATAGCTTTCCATTAATTCGTTTAGTTTCGCTTCAGAGGCTGTTTTCATCTGCATTTCGACAGCGCGCATTTTATGCTCTAAATCAATAATATCCTGTTTGACGGACAGCAGTTCGTCGTAAATGGTGTTTTCGCCGGACACAGACTGATGCTGGGCAAGATAACCGACCGTTTTGTCCTTAGAAAGCGTCACGATGCCCTCATCGGCGGGAATTTCGCCCATGATGATGCGCAGAAGCGTCGTTTTACCCGCGCCGTTGATGCCGACGATTGCCGCCTTGTCATATTCCTCGATATGGAACGACACGTTTTGTAAAACCGGGACTTCCTGAAAAGATTTATGTATATTGCTGACGGAAAGTATCATAGGGATGCTCCTTGTTAGTTCATTATAAAACATGATAATGCTATTTTTCAGTTTAACAGGGCAGTGGGGAGGCTGTCAAATTGAAAATAAAGAATATATCAAACTTGTTTTAAGGAAAAAATTAAGATATAATATTAATATGGTCATGTACCTTTTTGTAAATGACTGTATTTCGTACAAAGAGGAGGGTGATCATGAACACAGAATTGAAAAATACGGTAAAAGCAACAGATAAAAAAGCACAGTATGATGAGAGCGCTAAACGGTTGTTAGGGCAAAAAAATATATTAGCACATATATTGGTAAAAACAGTAGAAGAATTTAAGGGAATGAATCCCAAAGAGGTGGTTTTTTATATTGAGGGCCAGCCTTATATTAGTACAATTCCGGTAGAACCGGGACTTACAAATATCAGCGGTGAAAAAGACAGTCAGAGGATTATAGGTTTCAATTCCGAAAATGGAGAACTGAATGAAGGATTAATAAGGTTTGACATTGTCTTTTATGTACGAATGAAAGATGGATTGTCACAGATCATTATTAATGTAGAAGCACAAAAAGATGAGCC
>JAMPCN010000033.1 GCA_023666125.1 Bacillus sp. (in: firmicutes)
CTCAATTTTTCACTTCAGATTCTATCAAATCCTAACCTTTAACGCAGGTGTACGGCAATGCTTACTCTGCTTTCAGCATTACAGCTAAGGAATGGTTTTCACATATAATCTGCATAAGCATCTTCCACCAAATGATGCTCTCTCTGTCTGTGGTTTATATGCTACTTGTTTCCGTCGTCGCTTTTCTTATGTTGAATTGTTTATTATCATAGCATTCCCGGCGCGGCGTGTCAAGAAGAAAGCGGTTTCTATTTTGGCGGGAAGATGATATACTAAAAATATTGATTGACAGTTTATCAAGTGATGAAACGGATACAAAAGAAAGGGTAATAAGGGGAAATCAGTTTTATGAAGCAAAGAAGCGTTAAAAAAATTCTGGTGCGCGCCATAACGGGTATATTTGCTGTTGCATTGATAATCGGTATTGTGTTATGGAACCGCTATTTGAATAAAAACAGCCTGTTGGCGAAATTTGTGACTGAAAAAGAGCAGGAGGTCTATTTGCTGGGAACGATTCATGAAAGCCATTTTAATAAGTGGTTTCATTATTCCATGGAGGATGTGCTGCATGTTATTGAAAATGTAGAGCCGGATGTAGTGTATATGGAAGCCAGAGAGGAATATTTTCGGGAATATGGCGTGGTGGACGGACCTATAGATATGAATGTTGTTTACAGCTACTGTCTGGATAATAATATCACGACAGAAATGATTGACTGGTGGGTGGTCGATAACAATTATCAGTCGAATACTACTTCCACGCTGCGGGACGATAATATGTTTAACAATATTAAGGATAAACTGCAAAGTTTGGATAAGCATACAAAGGTATTGGTTGTGTGCGGGTCCGGACATTTTCATGAACAGTCTGAAAGGTTTCAAAAAGAAGGGTTTATTCCCCGTTCCATTTCGCAGAAGAGAAAGTATTTTATGTCTGACAATGCGGATTTTCACTATCCGCCAGGCTGTGCCGAAGTCTGGGAGAAACGAGCCTATTTTTATGCGTATACTTATCCCGGACTGATAGAAGCGGACGATACGTTAAACGAAGATATTAAGAAACAGTTTACGGATGGAAATCACGACGCATTTTACAGGCAGCAGATGGAATATTGTGAATTATTCCGTAACTAATAAGAGGAAAAGGAAGCGGGCATGATGCAGACGATACGGGGCAGGATTTTTACGGATAAAATGTGCTTTGAACCGGGAGAAATTGTGATAGATGGGGAAAGAATTGAAAGGATAACGCTCTGCGCGGACACGGAACTGACGCCTAAGGAGGCGGAAACCTATCTGCTGCCGGGGCTGGTGGATATCCATTTACACGGCTGCGCGGGTTATGATTTTTGTGACGGCACGAAAGAGGCGTTTCGCGCGATTGCGTCTTATGAAATGGCGCATGGCGTTACGACGATTTGTCCCGCGACCATGACGCTTCCTGAAGATGCGCTGGCGAATATCTGCAGGACTTGCGCGGACGCGGTGGAAACGGAGGTTTTAGAAAGCGGAATTTTACTTGGAGAAGTGATAAAAGGCATTTATCTGGAAGGCCCTTTTATTTCACCGGAGAAAAGAGGCGCGCAGAATCCGGCGTTTATCCGCGCTGCGGATGAAAAAATGCTAAAAAGATTGCAGCGGGCGGCGGGCGGACTGATTAAAATAGTGGCGGCTGCGCCGGAAGCGGAGGGCGCGATGGCGTGTATCAGGGCGTGCCGGGATATGTTTCGTTTTTCCATCGCTCATACCTGTGCCGATTATGAAACCGCAAGAGAGGCGATACAGGCGGGGGCGGCACATATCACGCATCTATATAATGCGATGCCGCCTTTTACGCACAGACAGCCGGGCGTTATCGGCGCGGCAGCGGATGAAGAACAGACGATGGCAGAGTTAATCTGTGACGGCGTCCATATTCATCCAAGCGTGGTACGAAGCACTTTTCAGTGGTTTGGCGCACAGCGCATGGTACTTATCAGCGACAGCATGATGGCAGCAGGTATGGAGGATGGCGAGTATGCGTTAGGCGGACAGCCCGTGCGGGTGAAAGGCAATCTGGCTCTGCTTTCGGATGGTACGATTGCAGGAAGCGTGACGAATCTTTATGATTGTATGCGGATGGCAGTGCAGATGGGGGTGCCGAAAGAAGATGCGCTCAGGGCGGCATCTTATAATCCCGCCGTGGCTGTCGGTCTGGAAAATGAATGCGGCAGCCTGCGGGCGGGAAAAAAAGCGGATATTCTGATTACAGACGAGAAATTTGTCTTGCGGGGTGTGATAAAAGGAGGGCGGAAACTGGCATAGCATTTTCCTGTGCATTTTCCCGCGCAATTTCAGCATTTTCGGCAAGAATCTCTTTGATTCTCTTATGTCTTTTTATCCACCATGATTCTTCGTCGGAGTCAGAATCGTCCTTTTTAGCAGGGCTGTTCATTGGTACAGACTGTCCGATATGCTCTTCGATAGACGCGCCGAAATGTTCAGTGTGATAATTGGGAGAATATCCAGGCATAGCGGCAAATGGATTGTGTACTGCGCGATCCTGCGCCGTGTAACCTAATACCCACGCCTCATAATCCGGATCCATTTTCATCTGCTCCCAGCCTTTTTCGGATATGTTCCAGACTTCAATATCATTTCTTTGGGAGGAATCAAAGGGAATACTGTCCATTAATGCCGTAAAAAACTGTTTGTATTCATCCATTGTCATATCGGCTCTGGAAACATTTTCGGCATTGTTTCTTTTTAAGACTTCCCTGCCTAATCGAAGCTGTTTGTCAACATTGGATTTGGACTCCGGATGCTTTGTTACATATTCTCTTACGACGCTCTCGCTGCGCGTTTTGGTTCTGTTGTCCGCTGTGGCGATAAAGCTGCTGCTTTGATTTATGCGGCTTTTTACCGTGCTGTTGATATAATTTGCATAAGCAGAACTGTTATTGGCAATTCCCGTAATTGACATAGCATATGCTCCTTTACATTGATATTCCGATTCTATATCTGAAAGAATCTTCTAAAAAGAATATCGGTAAAATGTAACGGGAATGTAGTGAGTTGTCACCAGACAGCCTGTTTTTGTCATGAAAAAATCTTCTTGACATTTATTTGTACCTGTTGTATTCTTGTATACGAAAACAAAGGCGTTTCCTACAGGTTTTGAGGAAACGCCTTTTTTATATTATGCTTAAGCCGCTTGCGGCACGGAAACGGGGGAATTCTTATGTACGATTTGGATTTGCTGGAAAATACGGATATTGTCAATGAACTGCTGGCGCGCTATGGCGTAAAATTTGGAATCTATAAAAATAATGTGTTTAAGGAGCAGCTTTTTCCGTTTGACGCTATTCCGCGCGTTATAGAAAAGCAGGAATTCGATTATCTGGAAAAAGGATTAAAGCAGCGGGTTGTGGCGCTTAATCTGTTTTTAAAAGATATATACAGTGAGAAAAAAATTGTGAAAGACAAAGTAGTGCCGGAGGATTTTATCTTTGCGTCAAGCGGTTATATGGCGGAGTGTGAAGGCGTCAGGCCGCCTAAGGATATCTACTCGCATATATCGGGCATTGATTTGGTACAGGGAAAAGATAAAAACTGGTATGTCCTGGAAGATAACCTGCGCGTTCCCTCCGGCGCCTCCTATCCCATGATTGCCAGAGAGCTTTGCCGAAGGAGCAGTCCGCTTACCTTTCAGAATACGAAGTTAGAGGATAATCGTAATTATGCAAAGCTGCTTCGCCGCACGATGGATTATGTCAATGTGGAAGGCCATACGGTCATTTTAACGCCGGGCAGATATAATGCGGCATACTTTGAGCATTCCTATCTGGCGGAAAAGACCGGCGCGCATCTGGTAAACGGGTCGGAACTGCTTGTAGAAAATGACAAACTATATTATGTAAACTACGATGGCAAACTGGAGCGGGTTGGCGCGGTTTATCGGAGAATTTCGGACGAATATCTTGACCCGATGAATTTTAATCCGGAATCTTTGATTGGCATCCCGCATATTTATGATGTTTTCAGAAAAGGGAATGTAGCGTTACTAAATGCGCCGGGAAATGGTGTGGCGGATGATAAGGGCATCTATTACTTTGTGCCGAAAATGATTCGTTACTACCTTGACGAAGAACCGATTCTAAATAACGCGCCGACGTATCTTCCCTTTTATGAGGAGGATATGCAGTATGTGCTGGAACATTTTGATTCTCTTGTTTTAAAAGATGTGGCGGAAGCGGGCGGATACGGCGTGGTGTTTGGCAGCAGTATGAGCGCGGCGCAGAAAGCGGATTTTATCGCTCTTTTACAGAAAGAGCCAAGAAGATTCATTGCACAGGAAGTAATTGATTTTCTGGACATCGATATTCTGGAGGGAAGCGAAACCGTACCCAGAAAGGCGGACTTACGCGCATTCGTGCTGATGGCGGACGAGCCGCTTGTATGGAAAAGCGGATTGACAAGGTTTTCCAGAAATCCGGATTCCTTTATTGTAAATTCATCACAGGGAGGAGGCTTTAAAGATACATGGGTATTATATCAATAGAACAGACAAATAGATTATTCTGGCTTGGGCGGTATTCGGAACGGGTATATACGACGCTGCGTCTGTATTTTAACAGCTTTGATAATATGATAGACAAAGCCGCATATGATTATAAAGATTTTTGCCGGATGATTGATATACCGGATATCTATGGTTCAAGGGAGTGTTTCCGGGAAAAATATCCTTTTGATGAGGAAAATCCCGATTCTATTTTAAGTAATCTGGACAGGGCATATGACAATGCGATTGTACTTAGGGAGGAAATCGGTTCGGAAACGCTTTCTTATATACAGCTCGCCCTTTATGCCATGAATAAGGCCAAAATCAGTAAAGCGCCTTTGATAGAAATGCAGAAAGTGATGGATAATATCCTTGCTTTCTGGGGGATTGCGGATGACAGCATAGATTCCGAACAGATACGGGATATTATCAAGGCGGGAAAAAGAATAGAAAGAGTCGATCTGTATGCGCGTCTGGGCATAGGGCGTACCGAATTGGAGCGGGAAGTCGCACGTCTGGAGCCAAGACTGGAACAAAGCGGCATGAGTTATGAAAAAGAAAAGCTTAGTCGGTTAAAAGAACTTGTAGAGGCGCCCGAAATTGATTATTATAAGATTGTAAACGAGGTAGAATCAATCTTATAAAGAGGTGCGGGCGTGAAAACATTACATTTCGATTACGATATGCAGCTTAGGTATGCGGAAGAAGTGAAGAAATGTTATTTTACAATTAAATGTATTCCTGCCGATACGGCAAGGCAGCATTTAAAGGAGCTGGAAATCAGAATAGAACCCTGTAAACATTGGGAACAGGGGGAGGATTCTTTTGGAAACCGTCTGCTTTTCGGCAGGGTGGATGAAAGCCATCAGGTTTTTTCTTTTCATGTGACGGGGCTTGTGGAAACGGGCATGACAGAGTATGAAGCCGCAGCGGACAGTAATATGGCGGGAATATACCGCTATCCTTACGGGCTGACGATACCGGGGGAGGAACTGCGCGCTTATTATGGCGATTTAAAATCATGTTTAAAAGATTCGGCATCTGCTGCGGGAGCATCCGGCAAAAGCCCCGAGTATCAAAAGGGCGTTATCTTGATGAATCGGTTATATCAGGATTTTTTCTATGAAAAGAATGTAACCGGTATGGAGACTTCAGCAGAAGAGGCATGGAAAGGCGGGAAAGGAGTCTGTCAGGATTATGCGCATATTATGATTGCGCTGTGCCGTATGGCGGGCATTCCGGCAAGATATGTAACGGGAATGCTAATCGGAGAGGGTTACAGCCATGCGTGGGTGGAGATTTTGGCAGACGGAAAATGGTATGGACTTGACCCGACCAATAATCTGATAGTGAGAGAAGACCATATTAAAATCGGAACGGGGCGAGACGTGGCGGACTGTCTGATTAACAGAGGATTGATTACGGGCGGCGGGGTGCAGACGCAGACGGTTTGCGTAAACGTCAGGAACGAGGGCGAAAAAGGAATGGAGAATAGAGAAATATGATAGAAACGATAGCGTCGGTCGGACTGCCGGTGGGCGAGGTACTGGAAATTAAGAAAAACCGTATTGTTCCCGTGCATGGTTTGAGCGGAAAGGAAAAAAGAATCAGTATTGTGACCGGAATTCACGGAGATGAGCTGGAAGGACAGTATGTGTGTTTTGAACTGTTAAAGCGTATCCGCAGTGAAATGGATAAATTGTCGGGCATTGTGGATATCTATCCCGCTATGAATCCGCTTGGTATCGATTCCATTACCCGCGGGATTCCGGCTTTTGATTTGGATATGAACCGTCTTTTTCCGGGAAACAGAGACGGGGATATGACGGAGTATCTCGCCGATAAGATTATGGAGGATTTGACGGGAGCGGACGTCTGCATCGATATTCATGCCAGCAATATTTATCTGACGGAAATTCCCCAGATTCGCATTAACGAGTTACATAAGGATATGCTTGTGCCGCTTGCCGTGAAAACGAATGTTGATTTTATATGGGTACACGGCGCGAATACGGTGTTGGAAGCGACGCTTGCCCATAGCTTAAACAGCAGAAAAACGCCGACGCTGGTGGTGGAAATGGGAGTCGGTATGCGGATTACGAAAGCATACTGTATGCAGCTTGTAGACGGCATTATGAATCTGATGCGTGAAATGGGCATCTGGCAGGGGGAAACCAAAGAGCCGAGAAAGCCGATTATTTCGCAGTCACCGGAGGACGTATCATATTTAAACGCTCCGGTTGCGGGTGTTTTCGTACCGGAAGTAAAGCATTGGGAAAAGCTGAAAGAAAAAGATTTGATAGGAACGATTATCGACCCGTTAAGAGGAGAGATTTTGGCTGAAATTTTATCTCCGGTAAACGGCTATTTATTTACCATCAGGGAATATCCGGTGGTAGATGCGGGGTCGTTGATTGGCAGGCTGCTTCGGGAGGATGTAAGGGGATAAAAGCATATGGAGAAGAAAATAATATACGAAATAAAGTCTATTTATAGAGATAATCTCCGGGTTTGGGGATATGAGTTCGGAGAGGGTGAAAAATCGGTCTGTATTGTCGGCAGTATGCGGGGAAACGAGGTACAGCAGCTTTATGTCTGTTCGCAGCTTGTGAAAAGATTTAAAAAACTGGAAGCGGAGGGAAAAATCAGGAAAGGACATAAAATCCTGATTATTCCGTCGATTAATCCGTATTCCATGAATATTAAGAAACGTTTCTGGCCGACGGATAATACGGATATTAACCGGATGTTTCCGGGATATGATTTGGGAGAAACGACGCAGCGGATTGCGGCAGGTGTGTTTGACGTGATTAAGGATTTTACTTATGGAATGCAGTTTACGTCCTTTTATATGCCGGGACGGTTTACGCCGCATATCCGTATGATGAAAGCCGGATATGAAAACGTGGAGCTGGCGAAGAAATTCGGTATGCCTTATGTGGTGCTTCGTACCACAAGACCCTATGATACGACAACATTGAATTATAACTGGCAGATATGGGAGACGAACGCTTTCAGCATTTATACGACAACCACGAACCAGATAGATGAGGAGAGCGCATCTATGGCCCTCAGGAGCGTTCTTAATTTTTTAAACAAAATGGATATCGTGAAATACAGCGGGCATGAAGGGTATTTGTCGCTGGTGGTGGAAGATATCGATATGGTTCCTGTCAGAACAAAATCGGCGGGTATTTTCGAGAGCAGGGTAACGGTGGGGGAAGAGATTGGAAAAGGTCAGCTTTTGGCGCAGATTCTTGACCCTTATGAGGGAGAAGTCATGCAAGAGTTATTTTCGCCCGTGGACGGACTTGTATTTTTTGCGCATGACGAGCCGCTGACTTATGCGAATACGGCGGTCTATAAATTGATTCCTGCCGTGCATTGAAATATCAGGAAATTGTCTGGATGCTACATTCAAATTGTACTGTATTATGTGAAAAACTGTAATAGTTACTTTAAAGTACGTATCCCTATAAAAAAGGTGCGTACTTTTTTCTGGTGGATATCGGGGTAAAATAAAGCTGCAACAGGAACACTGCCTGCACTGTGGCAGCTGTTATGAGAACTGTCCGGTCGGGGCGGTAGAAAGACGATAACGAGGTGGCGCATGATGTTTTTTAAGACGAAACAGATAAGGGCTATAGGCGAAAATGTCAATGATAAGCAGATAAAGCGTTTGCAGGATGTATTACAACGTGCTGATGCGGTAGTAATCGGCGCCGGACTTTCCACGTCGGCGGGATTTACTTATGCCGGGGAGCGGTTTTTATCCCTATCAGACGCAGGAGGATTACGGGCTGTTTCAGTGCATTGCGCCATGCCATCAGGAAACTTATGATAATAGGGAAATGATTTGTGAAATGTTAAAGGCGCAGGGCTATGTTCTGGCAGATGACGGCGAAAAACAGCAAAGCGGTTTATGCCTGCATTAATTACGGGGAGGCGGGCTGCCCGGAGGAAATAGAGAAGCAGTCAATTTGCATCAGCGGGGATATTAGTGAAATATTGGATTCCGGAACAAAAGTGTGAATTTTACGGAAAATGTTCCGAAATGGGAACGAAACATTGAATTAATGTGTATTTTATGATAAAATGGGAACAATAATGACAGGAGGTGCAGGTATGGTTCAACGAAAAGAGTATTTGGAGAAACTGCTTTCATGGAAAGATGAACAGGTTGTTAAAGTAGTTACCGGTATTCGTCGTTGTGGAAAGTCTACGCTGCTTCTCCAGTACCAGACACATTTACTACAGAATGGCGTGTGTCCTGAACAGATTATATCCATAAATTTTGAGGAACTGGAATACGAGCATTTATTGAATTACAAAGCATTGTATCAATATATCAAAGAGCGGCTTTATTCGGATAAGACCACCTATATTTTTCTGGATGAAGTACAAAAAGTAGAAGCTTTTGAAAAGGTAGTGGATAGTTTGTATGTGAAAAATAATACGGATATTTATATTACCGGTTCCAATTCTTATCTGTTATCCGGTGATTTGGCTACGCTCTTAACCGGTCGGTATGTGGAGATTTCTATGCTTCCTTTGTCCTTTCGGGAATACTTAGAGCTGACAGAACTTTCGACAGAACGCGCATTTGCCGAATATATGAGAACAGGTGGTTTTCCGTATCTTGCCATTATGGATAGAACAGATGAAAAAATTGATTCTTATTTAGAGGGTATTTATAATACAGTGATAGTCCGTGATATTGAAGAGCGTCAAAATCGAAAGGAAATGAACTCTAACAGGCGTCGGATTGCGGATGTTACATTACTGAAAATGATTGCCCGTTTTCTGGCAAGTGTAATTGGCAGTTCGGTGTCTATTCGGAGTGTTGCGGATTATCTTGTATCTTCCGGTCGAAAGGTATCTACCAATACAGTAAGTGATTATATGGAAGCTTTACGGGAATCCTTTATTTTTTATCCGGTAGAACGCTTTGATATTGCGGGCAAACAGCTTTTGAAAGCGAATCGGAAATGGTATATGGTCGATTTGGGACTGCGTAATCATATATTGTCCAGAAAACAATATGATTTGGGATTTTCTATAGAAAATATTGTGTTTTTTGAATTAATGCGGCGTGGTTATCAGGTAACAGTCGGAAAGTATGGAAATACCGAAGTGGATTTTGTTGCGAAGAGGAATGGAGTATTAACTTATTTTCAAGTCACTGCTGATATGACAGCAGAAGAAACTTTTAACCGTGAAATGCGTCCATTGCGGGAAATTCAGGATAATTATGAGAAAATTATTTTGACACTGGATTATCTCACGATAGGGAATTATGAGGGAATACAGGTTATCCATGTTCTTGATTGGCTTGTAATGCAATAAAACAAGATAATCGCGAAGCGATTTTCTTGTTTTATCGGTAGAGAAAAGAAAGGTAGATTATGTCTATATTATTCAAAAAAATAGAGATTCAGAGAAACCGCCGAAAACGATTCTTAACTATATGTGCTATTATACTGATACTGTTTGTCATGCTGTTATATTACATTTTCATAGGCTGGAAAATTCCGATTGCCGCTCAGATAGAAAGCCTGCATTTGCCGGAGAATTGTGAAATGATATACCCTACGAAAATATGGGTATCGGATGTGTACTGGTGGCATATTAAGGGGGAAAAAGTCGTTAAATGCGATATGGATTATAAGGCGGCGGAAGAATACATAATAGCGCATAACTCCCCCAAATCATTAGCATATATTGATATTTATCCATATGGCGGAATGTCTGATATCTCGATTTATAATTCCGAGTTTGATGAAGAGTTTTTGAAGCAGCCAGATTGGGAAAATTATATTACGATAAGTTATTTTAGAAAGATAGGATTATCGTATGAATAAACGATAAAACGATAATAACAAATATAAAAAAGGATTGACAAGATATAGAATATAAGGTATGATAATACCATCAGAGAAATTCTAAATAGTGTGCATTTCGCACATTCAGACAGTTTCTGTCAGATTTTTCTAACAAAAAGCAATTCGATATGGCAGGAACTACAGCCGCACACTTCTTGAAAGAATGCGGTATCATGCGGACTCCTGCCTGAATGGGAGGATGAAGTATGCAAATAACGAAACAAAAGAAAAAACAAAATGCGCCGAAGGAGAACAAAGCAAAAAGACATGCAAAAGTCCGGTTTAGATGGCTTGGACGGCATGAGGACAGAAAGGTACACCGCCAGATAAAAGACAGGCTTTTCAGGTTTTTATTTGAGAAGGACAAAGAAGCGCTTCTGCAGCTCTATAATGCGTTAAACGGCACAAATTACACAGATGTTTCTATGCTGCAGGTGGTGACGATTGAGAGCGCTGTTTATGTTGTTATGAAAAATGACCTTGCTTTTGTTATGGCGGGTACTTTGAATTTATATGAGCATCAAAGCACATATAATTCCAATATGCCAGTACGGTTTTTTATATATCTTGCCGAGGAATATCAAAAGCTTCTGGAACAGGCGAAAGACTGCTTATATGGAACAAAACAGATAACGCTGCCCGTGCCGCAATGTATTGTATTTTATAATGGAGAGCGTGATATGCCGGAGGAGCAGATATTAAGGTTATCGGATGCGTTTGCAGAGCGGAAGCGGGAGTCTGCCGTAGAACTACAAGTGCGGATGCTGAACATCAATTACGGACATCAGAAAGAGTTGATGGAAAAATGCAAAGTATTGAGGGAATATGCGGAGTTTGTGGATATTGCCAGACATTATGCTAAAGCGGAGGAAACCTTACAGAAAGCATTGAATGCAGCGATTAATTATTGCATCAGCCATCATATATTAGAAGATTTTTTAAAGAAGTATCGAGCGGAGGTCTTGGGTATGTTATTGGAAGAGTTTGATGTGGATAAATATGAGAGAACGCTTAGAGAAGAAGGCAGGGAAGAGGGACTGCTGCAGGTTGTGCGTATTAACCAACTGACGGATATTTTATTGGAACAAAACCGCATTACCGATTTGAAGCGCGCGGTAAAAGAACCGGAATATCAGCAGAAGTTATTAAAAGAATTGAATTTATAAAAAACAAACGGAAAGCCCTCTTACAAGCTTCCCGGTTTCCTTATCTTTATATCCCAATATCCACTGACGTCCTTGGAAGAACGAGGGTATTTCCTGATTTGACAAGGGCGTTATCTACGGATTCCCTTGTTACGCCGTCGAGAACTTTTCTACTGAACGGCTGGCCCAAATCCCAGTTTGGGTCGGCAGCTTTTGCCGCATCATAAAATGCCTGGCGGTAAGCTCTTTCATACTGCCCCAGAGTCCATGTGCCTTTTAATCTGTCCTCTTTTGGAATACTAAGCTGAAATTCGCGGAACACTTCGGAGCGTTTCGTCGTATCTCCGTTGGCAACGCCGTATTCCTGTAAAAAGTGGCGTTTAGTTTCGTCGAACATCTTCTGGCGCGCCTCTTCGGAAACGTCGATAATCTGGTGGCGTTCCGATTCCGGTATGCCGTTCATAATCATGCCGGGTACCACGATACCGCCCGGACCGACATAATCCCCGTCTTTATTGTAGCCTTTCATCAGGTTTTTAATCGCCTGTACGTTCGTATACATGGCGCCGTTTCCGTCTTTCATCATCTGATTGATAACGGCTTTGTACTGCTTGCTGTTTGTATCAATACCTGCAGCTTTAAGCTGCGCCTGTACGGATTTCGAGTTAAGCTGCGACAACTGGATATTATTTATCTGGTTTTTCTTCGGCATCCCGAACATATTTTGAAATAAAAGACTGTAATCTGCGATTTTCCTCATAGCGCAAGCCCCCTGTCCTTATTAATATATATCGACATTCTTCCCGTATTCTTTAGCGCTGAGAGATGGTAACGCATAAATAAAATGAACAAATAAGGGCTGAACTATTACAAATTTTCCCACAATCATATTGTCAAAAAAATATCAATGTGGTATGATTACACCGTATTGTATCTCATAGGAGAATAATAACAGGAGGAAATGTACCATGAAAAATGAAAAGACTTATGAACTGGTGCTGACGGCACTGTTCACCGCCATTATTATTATAATGGCATTCACACCGTTAGGATATATCCCGCTTGTTGTCATCAACGCGACGATTATCCACATTCCGGTTATCCTGGGAGCGCTATTTCTTGGACCGAAGAAAGGTGCATTTTTAGGATTCGTATTTGGTTTCACAAGCTTTATCAACAACACATTTAAGGCGGTTACACCGTCGGCCTTTGTATTTTCACCGGTTCTGGCGGCGAATGTCGTAGGCATGTCCGGCATTGTTAAGAGCCTTTATATCTGTTTCGTGCCAAGAATTTTAGTCGGCGTCGTGCCGTATTTTGTTTATCTTGGGCTGCACAGGTTATTAAAGGACGGACAGAAAGTCTGGCGTATCGTGGTAAACTTTGCGGCGGCCGTGATTTTAGGCGTATCCCTTGGCGCATTTTTAAAACGTATGCTGCAAGATAAGATGGATGGAAGCACAGGCGCGATGGTAAGTCTGATAGCAGGCATTGCGGCGGGCGTTATCCTGTTCGTGGTTTTGACGGTAACGGGAAGCAAAAAAGGCTCGACGAATATTGCGCTTGCCTATGCGGGACTGTCGGGAGCTTTTACCAATACGCTACTTGTTATGAGCGGCATTTTCATTTTATATAAGGATGCTTATGCGCAGGCGCTTGGCATTGCGGGCGAGGCTGTTTTTGATACCATTATGGGCATTATCAGCTTCAACGGCGTTGTGGAGGCGGTACTCGCGGCGATTATTGCGGCGGGCGTAGGCATTGCGTTAATGAGGGTAAAACCCATTAAAGCATAAGAAAAGGCTGAAAGAATTGCAGGCTGGGAAAGGAGCAAGTATAGCAATATGATTTTAGCGGTAGATATCGGCAATACGAACATTGTCATCGGTTGTATGGAAGAGGAAAAGATATATTTTGTGGAAAGAGTCTCCACCGATATTTCCAAAACGGAACTGGAGTATGTCGTGGAATTTAAGACGCTTTTAGAGCTGTACCGGATTGAAATGAAAGAAATCACAGGCTGTATTATCGCCTCCGTTGTACCGCCGCTTAACAATGTAGTAAAGACCGCGATGGAAAAGCTTTTCCATATGCCTCCGCTACTGGTAGGGCCGGGCGTCAAAACGGGCCTGAATATTTTGATGGATAATCCGGGGCAGCTCGGTTCGGACTTGGTCGTTAATGCGGTCGCAGGATTGCAGTATTACGGCGCGCCGATTATTATGATAGATATGGGAACGGCAACGACTATCAGCGTTGTGGACGAGAAGAAAAATTATATTGGCGGCATGATACTGCCTGGCGTAAAAGTGTCTCTGGATTCCCTTGTCAACAGGACGTCACAGCTTCCGCGCATCAGTCTGGAAGCGCCTAAAAAAGTTATCGGCAAAAATACGATAGACTGTATGAAAAGCGGTATTATCATGGGACAGGCGGCTTGTATAGACGGCATGATTGAGCGTATTTTTGAAGAACTCGGCTATGAGGCGGCGGTTGTCGCGACCGGAGGACTTGCGGGCAGCATCGTACCGTATTGTAAGCGGAAAGTCATTCACGATAATGAGCTGACTTTAAAGGGACTGAATATTATCTACCGTAAAAATACGGAACAAGACTAGGTTAAAAAATCAAAGATTTTTTATAGACAAATGTATTTGTCTTGCGAATATTGCGCCGTAGGCGCAAATATCGCAGATGAGAGAAAGGGTTAATAAGATGTTAGAAGAAAAACATATCGTGCTTGGCATAACGGGAAGCATTGCGGCGTATAAAATCGCTTCGCTCGCCAGTATGTTAAAAAAGAGAAAAGCTGACATTACTGTCATAATGACGCAGAATGCCACAAATTTTATCAATCCGATTACGTTTGAGTCTTTGACCGGAAATAAATGTCTTGTTGATACGTTTGACAGAAATTTTCAGCACAGTGTGGAACATGTGTCATTGGCAAAGCAGGCGGACGTATTTTTGATTGCGCCTGCCTCCGCGAATGTGATTGGCAAGGCGGCGAACGGGATTGCCGACGATATGCTGACGACGACCCTGCTTGCCTGTCAGTGTCCGAAAATCTTTGCGCCCGCGATGAATACGAGGATGTATCAGAATCCCATTGTGCAGGATAACATGAAAAAATTGCAGGATTACGGCATGGAGGTCATTATGCCCGCCACGGGATATCTGGCGTGCGGTGACACGGGAGAGGGCAAAATGCCGGAGCCGGAACTTTTGCTGGAATATATTATAAAAGCGTTACAGCTTAAAGATATGCAGGGACTTCGCGTGTTAGTCACGGCGGGACCGACCATGGAAAAGATAGACCCGGTGCGCTATATCAGCAACCATTCCACCGGAAAAATGGGCTATGCGATTGCCAGGGCGGCAATGATGCGCGGCGCGCAGGTAACGTTAGTGTCAGGTAAAACAAAACTGACACCACCTGCCGGCGTGCATACAATAGATATCTTATCGGCCGCGGATATGGCGGCAGCGGTTAAGGAGTGCGCGGATATGCAGGATATCATTATCAAGGCGGCGGCCGTAGCGGACTATCGCCCGAAATATACGGCGGATGAAAAGATGAAAAAAAAGGATGACGATTTGATATTGGAATTAGAGCGGACGGAGGATATTCTCGGATATCTTGGCGCGCATAAAAAGGAAGGGCAGTTTTTGTGCGGATTTTCGATGGAGACGGAGAACATGATAGAAAACTCCCGCAAGAAACTGGACAAAAAGAATCTGGATGTTATCGTCGCTAACAATGTAAAGCAGGAGGGCGCCGGTTTCGGTACGGATACCAATGTCGTGACGCTGCTTTCCAAAGAAGAAACGTTGGAACTTCCCATGATGAGTAAAGAAGAGGTAGCAAATAAACTGCTCGATTATATTATGCGGCATAGGGAGAAAAAATAATTTTTCTGTATGCGGGCTTGCACATAGGTGAAAACCGGCGGACTGTAAGAAAGGTATGGCGGATTTCTATGATACAGGATTTAACGGTAGGAGATTCACGAAAAACGCTGTTTCGCTATACGATACCGATGTTTGTCAGCGTGGCGTTCCAGCAGATTTATAATATTGCGGATAGCATGATTGCCGGAAAATTTGCGGGCGAGGACGCGCTGGCAGCAGTGGGGGCTTCCTATCCGATTACAATGATTTTTATGGCGGTGGCGGTAGGAAGCAATATCGGCTGTTCGGTCGTAATATCCCAACTGTTTGGAGCAAAGGAATACCGGAGGTTAAAAACCGCGGTTTCCACAACATTATTGACAGGTTTTTTACTTTCCATGATATTGACTGTTTTGGGGCTTTTCACAACCCCGGCAATGATGCGCATGATTCAGACACCGGATAATATTTTCGGCGACGGGGCATTATATTTGCGTATTTATATCGGCGGTTTTGTGTTTTTATTTCTATATAATATTACGACGGGGATGTTCAACTCTTTAGGAGATTCCAAAACGCCCCTGTATTTTCTGATTGGTTCGTCTGTCGGCAATATAGTTTTGGATTTATTGTTTGTGGCGGTGTTTGGCTGGGGCGTGGCAGGCGTTGCGTGGGCGACGTTTATAGCGCAGGGAGCCGCCTGTATATTAGCGTTATTTTCCTTTTATAAAAGGCTGAAACAGGTGCAGGCGGATGGCAGGGCAGCGCTTTTTTCCTTTGACGTATTAAAGAAAATCTCTTTCGTAGCGGTTCCCAGTATTTTGCAGCAGAGTTTTATCTCTATCGGTAATATTTTTGTTCAAAGCCTGGTAAATTCCTATGGCTCTGATGTGATTGCAGGGTATTCCGCGGCCGTTAAGCTGAATACGTTTCTTATCACGGGACTGACGACATTGGGGAACGGCATTTCCGGATTTACGGCGCAGAATCTTGGCGCCAGACTGCCCATACGCATCCGGGAAGGTTACAAAGCAGGCGTCAAAATGGCGTTTTGCGTAACGGTTCCGTTCTTTTTCGCCTATTTTTTTGCAGGCAGGGTGATGATGCTTCTGTTTATGGAAGATACGGGTAGTCAGGCGATGTCGTCAGGCGTTATGTTTTTGCGAATCGTTTCGCCGTTTTATTTTATTATATCCATAAAATTGATTGCAGACGGCGTCCTGCGGGGAACGGAGTCCATGCGGTATTTTATGATTTCGACGTTTACGGATTTGATTTTACGGGTGGTTTTGGCATATGTTTTTTCCGCATGGTTTGCATCGGACGGCATCTGGATGTCGTGGCCGGCGGGATGGTGCGTGGGAACGCTTCTGTCTGCTGTGTTTTGCAAAAAAACGCTTGCGCGGATGCAGGAGAGTGTGAAATTGTAATCTGGTGGGCAGATGAAAAAAATTCTGCTTCAGGTACGCTTTCGCTCCGTTAAAAACGCAGCGGTACTTAAGATATAAAAATGAAGATATAAAAATGAAAGAAAGCAGGTATAAACAATGAGAATCGGAACGGGATATGACGTGCATCGGTTGGCTGAGGATAGAAAGTTAATTATCGGCGGCGTGGAAATACCGTATGAAAAAGGGCTTTTAGGGCATTCGGACGCGGATGTTTTATTACATGCGATTATGGACGCGCTGCTGGGCGCATCGGCGCTGGGGGATATCGGGAAATATTTTCCTGACACTGACCCGGCGTATCAGGGTATTTCCTCCATAGAATTATTGAAGCGTGTGGGCGCGCTTTTGGAGGAACATCTTTTTTTAATTGAAAATATTGACGCGACGATTATTGCACAGGCGCCGAAGATGCGTCCGTATATTGATAAAATGCGCCAGAATATTGCGGACGCATTGGGCGTCGAACTTTCGCAGGTCAATGTCAAGGCGACGACGGAAGAGGGGCTTGGATTTACCGGAAACGGCGAGGGAATCAGCGCACAGGCGGTCTGCCTGCTTACCACACCGGCGCAGCTGTACGATTATGACGCTATGCAGGTTTCAAGATGCGAGGGGTGCGGCGGCTGCCCGCGATAGTTTTCTTGCCAAATCCTATAGAATATGCTACTATTTTTGAGTAAGAGATTGATTGCACAGGGGGGCTGACATATGAAATACAAGGCTTTGATAACCGGAAAGAATACGGCGATAATTGACGAATTTTTTATCCAGATGGACGATAATTTTGAAACGGTTTCCACTTCGTCACGTTTTAGCGATATTATGCGTCATATGAAATATTTTAACCCTGACCTTTTCGTATATTGTCTGAGTAATGAAAACAGGGAAAGCATCGTACAGATGGTGAATATTAAGCAGAGTATGCTGCGTTCGAGAATTCCCGTTATTATTATCGGGGCGAAAGAGGAATGCGATGAATTTGAAAAGATAGCCGTAAACGTTGCCAATATGGTTTTGACAAAACCGATTACCGCGGCGACCATACAGGAACGGCTTGTGAAGTTTATGGACGAACGGCAGCCGTATAAAGAGGCGTACATGGCAGAGCAGGAGGCAAAAAACAACGTGGAAAGCCAGTTTGATACAACGGATAAGCTCGAAGCGGCGCTGCAATCCCTGACGGCGGAACTTGACATGATGGGGGGAGATGAAACGCCCGCTCCCGCAGAAAAACCTGCATCGGCACAGAAACCTGCGTCTGCAAAGAAATCTGCACCTGCACAAGATTCGTCACAGCGTAAGCATATCCTGATTGTAGACGACACGCCGGTGATGTTAAAGACATTGAAAGAGCATTTACATACAAAATATGACGTTGCAACCGCCGTCAGCGGCAAGATTGCGTTGAAATTCTTAGAGCGGAAAAAGACGGATTTGATTTTATTGGATTATGAGATGCCGGAGGAGAACGGACCTGCGGTGTTGGAAAAACTGCGCGCCAATGAGGAGACAAAGGATATACCGGTTGTCTTTTTGACCGGCGTTTCCGATAAGGAGAAAATTCGCGAGGCTCTTGTTTTAAGACCGCAGAGCTATTTGTTAAAGCCAATCGATAGAGAAAAATTGATGGATACCATTGAGAGCATCATTGGATGAAAGGTTGCGGATAAAAATGGAATATGAATTATACTTGACTGATTTAATTGACAGGAAAACATTGCAGAATATACAGGACGCCTTTTCCCGTATGACAGGAATTGCCGCGCTGACGACGGATACGAACGGGATAGCGGTAACGAACGGTTCCAATTTTTCGGATTTTTGTATGGAGCATACAAGAAATTCACCGATGGGATGTATCCGCTGCGCACAGTGTGATAAGTCGGGTGCGGAACTGGCATTGAAAGAGGGAAAATCCACCGTATATGAATGCCATGCGGGGCTTTTGGACTTTGCGGCGCCGATTATAGCGGACGGCAAGCTGGTGGGCTGTTTTATCGGCGGACAGGTGCTGACGCAGGAGCCTGAAGAGGAGAAAATAAAGCAGATTGCGAAAGAACTGGATATTGACCCGGACGAATATTATGAGGCGGCGAAGAAAGTCAAAATTGTAGATAAGGAATCGGTTGATAACGCGGCGAAGTTCCTTTCCACGATTGCGGACGTCTTATCGGATATGGCGTACAATAAGTATGTTGTTTATCAGGCAAAGATGGATTTGGAAAGAACCTCGAATATGAAATCCGATTTTCTTGCTAACATGAGCCATGAAATCCGTACGCCCATGAACGCGGTTATCGGTATGGCGGAGATGGCGCTGCGCGAGGATTTACCGTCCGCGGCGAAAAACTATATTAATCAGATTAAAGAAGCCGGAAAGTCGCTGCTTACGATTATTAACGACATTCTGGATTTTTCCAAGATAGAATCCGGCAAAATGGATATTAACGTCATAGACTACGAGCCGATGAGCGTAGTAACGGATGTTACCAATATTGTTATGACAAGGCTTAAGGGCAAAGACGTGGAACTGATTCTGGATATTTCCCCGAATATACCGGATAAACTGTTAGGCGATAATATCAGAATCAAACAGGTGCTTTTGAATATTGCCAATAATGCGGCAAAATTTACGAGCAAGGGAAAGATTACCATCAAGATGGACTATGCGCGGACCGGCAACAGTGAGATTGAACTGCACGTTTCCGTAGAGGATACCGGTATCGGCATTAAAAAAGAAGACCGCGAAAAGCTGTTCCACTCGTTCCAGCAGTTGGACAGTAAGAGAAACCGCAATATTGAGGGAACAGGGCTTGGGCTTGCTATTTCCAAACAGCTTTTAACGTTGATGAACGGTGATATCTGGGTGGAGAGCGAATATGAAAAGGGCAGCACGTTTTCTTTTGTCATTCCGCAGAAAGTTGTCGAGGACGTTCCGTGTATTAAGGTAAATGACCCGGATACGCGCATAGCGGCAGGGTTGTTTGCCAATCCTTATGTGAAAGAGCGTTTTAGAGAGGATATCAAGGCGTTAGGAGTGGAATACAGGGAACTTGCATCTGAAGATGAACTGGAAACGATTCTTGGGGAAAAGAAAGCGTTCCTTTTTGTCGCGCAGAAGATGTTTTCAAAGAAAGTAAGCGAATTTATCGAGAGCCATCCCGAAGTTACCGGGGTTTTACTGCTTGACTTTTTCGATAATACCAAACATGATGTGCAGAATCTGCATGTCGTCAAAAAACCGCTTTTTATCCTTACGATTGCGATGATACTCAATGAAGAGGATATGCACTTTGAGGAAAGTGAGTCGGAGGGCAGCGAGTTTGACTTTATTGCGCCTGATGCACAGATATTGATTGTAGACGATAACGCCGTGAACCTGACCGTGGCGGAGGGGCTTTTGGAGCCTCTTAAAATGGAAGTTGATACGGCAACAAGCGGCAAAGAGGCGATTGATAAAATCAGCCAGCAGCATTATGATTTAGTCTTTATGGACCATATGATGCCGGAGCTGGACGGTGTGGAAACAACCCGTATTATCAGGCGTTTCCATCAGGAATATAACGATGTGCCGATTATCGCTTTAACGGCAAATGCCGTAGAGGGAACAAAGGAGATGTTCTGTCAGGAAGGTATGAACGATTTCGTGGCGAAACCGATAGAGCTTCGTATTCTTGTTTCCAAGGTAAGGCAGTGGCTTCCGATTGAGAAAATACAAAAGACGTATATGATGGGAGGAACCGCCGCGAAAGAGAATCAGCAGGCGAATATCCAGGTCGGCGATTTGGATGTGGCGTTTGCCTTGAAGTTTTTGGGCAACGAGGACTTGTTCTGGTCTGTTTTAAAAGTTTATTATAAAGCGATAGAGAAAAAGGCGAAGCTGATTAAGGAACTGGAAGAAGCGGAGGACTGGACGGCTTATACCATCGAGGTACATGCACTGAAAAGTTCTTCCAAGCAGATTGGAGCGATTACGTTATCCGACCGGGCGGCGGCCTTGGAGCAGGCGGGTAATGCGAGAAATTCCGCCTTTATCCATAAGCATACGGACAGGATGCTGCAGCAATATTTAAGCTACCGCGATGTATTCGCGCCGTTCTGCCCGGAGGAAGAAGAGGATAACAGCCAGAAAGAAAAGATTTCCACATCCGCATTATTAAAATACTTCTCGGACATGAGAGCCGCAGTGGAAGATTTGGATATGGATAAGATGGAGGAAGTCATTCAGGAGATGAACCATTATAGTTATGAGGACTGGCAGCAGGAGATGTTTAAGCAGATGAAAGATGCTGTAGAGGAAATTGACGTAGATAGCTGCGAAACGATTTTGCAGGAGTGGGAAAATAAATTGTTTTCCTAGTAAAGTCGTTTATCCCTGGCAAAAACAGATGTGCTGCATATGCTGATAGTAAGGAGACGACCGCGGATAATTTTGCTGCCTTATGAAAAGGAGACTGGTTATCCGCGTTTTCCTACGATAATGTAAAGGAGCAGGTTCTAAGATGGGATTTATCAGTTATATACGCGAAGAAATAAAACTCATAAAAGAACGTGACCCGGCGATTCATTCCAATATGGAAGTGTTTTTGTATCCGAGTTTTAAAGTGATGCTCTATTACCGGGCGGCACATAAACTATACGGAAAAGGGCATTATTTTCTGGCAAGATGGATTTCCCAAAAGGGAGCCAGAAAAACGGGAATAGAGATTCATCCCGGCGCGCAGATTGGAAAAGGTTTTTTTATCGATCACGGAAACGGCGTGATTATCGGAGAGACCGCGGTTATCGGGGATAATGTGACGCTGTATCAGGGCGTTACGTTAGGCGGAACCGGCAAAGAACACGGCAAAAGACATCCTACCATCGGCAACAATGTTATGATAAGCACCGGCGCGAAAATATTAGGTTCGTTTACGATTGGGGATAACAGTAAAATCGGCGCAGGGAGCGTCGTGTTGAACGAAGTGCCGCCCGACTCCACCGTGGTGGGCGTACCGGGGCGCGTGGTAAAGCGCAACAATGTTTCGCTGCCGCAGGATGAGATGGACCATATCCATCTGCCGGATCCGGTTATGGAGGATTTGTCGCTGTTACAGCATGCCAATGAGGAATTGACGAACAGGCTTTTGGATTTAGAGCGGGAAATGCGGGAATTAAAACGTACTAAAAATGAGAAAGCCACATAAATATGGTTGACATAATATGGAGGTATATATGAAAATTTATAACACATTGTCAGCAAAAAAAGAGGAGTTTGAGCCGAAAGAGCCGGGAAAGGTCAGTATGTATGTGTGCGGCCCTACCGTTTATAATTTAATCCATATTGGCAACGCCAGACCGATGATTGTATTCGATACGGTCAGAAGATATATGGAATATAAGGGCTATGATGTGAACTATGTTTCCAACTTTACGGACGTAGACGATAAAATCATCAAAAAGGCGAACGAGGAGGGCGTAGAGCCGTCCGTTATTTCCGAGCGTTATATCGAAGAATGTAAAAAGGATATGAAAGCCTTAAACGTCAAACCGGCGACATATCATCCGCAGGCGACCAATGAGATTGACGGCATGATAGAGATGATAAATACGTTAATAGAAAAAGGAAACGCCTATGTGGCAAAAGACGGCACGGTCTATTTCAGAACGAGAAGCTTTAGGGAATATGGCAAGCTGTCCCATAAAAATATCGACGATTTACAGGGCGGGAACCGTTCGCTGCTGGTGTCCGGAGAGGAGCAGAAAGAGGACGCGCTCGACTTTGTACTCTGGAAACCGAAAAAAGAGGGGGAACCCTACTGGGAGTCGCCGTGGTGTCAAGGGCGTCCCGGCTGGCATATCGAATGCTCCGTTATGAGTAAAAAATATCTCGGCGATGAAATCGACATTCACGCGGGCGGCGAGGATTTGATATTCCCGCACCATGAAAATGAAATCGCGCAGTCCGAGGCGGCAAATGGAAAGACGTTTGCCAAATACTGGATGCATAACGGCTTTTTGAATATTGACAATAAGAAAATGTCCAAGTCCGCAGGCAACTTTTTTACGGTCAGGGATATCAGTGAAAAATACGATTTACAGATACTCCGGTTCTTTATGCTTTCCGCCCACTACAGAAGCCCCTTAAATTTCAGCGAAGAGTTAATGGAGGCGGCGAAAAACGGCTATGACAGAATCGTAACGAGCGTTTCCAACCTGAATTATTTACTGGAAAATGCGCAGAGCGATACGATGAGTGAGAAAGAGAGCGCGGATGTAAATGAGGCAAAAAAATTTGTAAAAAAATTCGAGGACGCGATGGAGGATGACTTTAATACCGCCGACGCCATTTCCGCTGTTTTTGAGCTGGTGAAATTTGCCAATACCAACGTATCGGAGCATAGCAGCCGGGATTTTATCAGGGCGGTAAAGGAAGAAATCGTGACGCTCTGCGATATATGCGGTCTGTGCGTGGAAAAAGAGACGGAAATTCTGGATGAGGAAATTGAAAACCTGATTCAGGAAAGACAGGAGGCAAGAAAGGCAAAAAACTTTGTAAGGGCGGATGAAATCCGCGATACTTTGCAGGCGCAGGGCATTATTCTGGAAGATACCAGAGAAGGTGTAAAATGGAAGAGAGCATAGGCATATTGGAGGCAATTAAATTAAAATTTGACTGTAAAGAGGTGGATATTAAAACATATTCACCTCTTACATTAGCTTATATCGGCGATGCGGTTTATGATTTGATTATCCGCAGTATCGTTGTGGAACGTGCGAACCGCCCGGCAAATAGTTTACATAAAATAGTAATCCGCTATGTGAACGCCAAAACGCAGGCGCGTATGATTGAGGCGGTAGAAGAAGAGCTTTCCGAAGAGGAAGCGGCAATTTACCACCGCGGCAGAAACGCCAAGTCTTATACGCACGCGAAGAACGCCTCGATTGCGGAATACAGGAAAGCGACGGGGTTAGAAGCGTTGTTCGGGTATTTATATTTGCAGAATCGGATGGACAGGCTTTTGGCGCTGATAGAAACGGCTTTTGAAAAAATAGGTATGGATATATAGAAAGGTCTGGTAGTATCATGGGATATACGGAAATGACGATTGAGGGAAGAAACGTGGTGATTGAGGCGTTTCGTTCCGGTAAGACAATAGATAAACTTTTTGTGCAGGACGGCTGTCAGGACGGTCCGATTTTAACCATCAAGAGGGAGGCAAAAAAGCAGAACTGCCTGATAAAATATGTCACAAAAGAACGCCTCGACCAGCTTTCCGAGACCGGTAAGCATCAGGGCGTTATTGCGTATGCCGCGGCATATGAGTATGCCGAAGTGGAGGATATTTTAAGGGCGGCCGAAGAAAAGGGAGAAGCGCCTTTTCTCTTTTTGCTGGATAATATAGAGGATCCGCACAATCTGGGGGCGATTATCAGAACTGCTAACTTAGCAGGCGCGCACGGCGTTATCATTCCCAAAAACCGCGCGGTCGGTTTAAGCGCCGCCGTGGCAAGAGCCTCTGCGGGAGCCTTAAACTATACGCCCGTAGCAAAAGTAACGAATCTGGCGCAGACGATAGAGGAACTTAAAAAAGAGGGTTTGTGGTTTGTCTGCGCGGATATGGACGGCACGACGATGTATGAACTCGATTTAAAGGGCGCTATCGGTCTTGTCATTGGAAACGAGGGCGGGGGCGTCGGACGGCTTATCAAAGAAAAATGTGATTTTACGGCCTCCATTCCCATGAAAGGAAATATAGATTCGTTAAATGCGTCTGTGGCGGCAGGCGTACTGGCGTATGAAATCGTAAGGCAGCGGATGGCATGATGAAAAAGATATATAATTATGTATTGGCGGGCGTTTTTACCATAACGGCATTATTAGTGGCTCTGGTCGGCCTGCGTATCTATTCGGATTATATGGAAGAGCAGGAAATGAAAGCCGAGGCTCTAAGGCAGTATCAGGAAGCGGTTCTGGCAAGAAATACGGAAGCTAAAAACCGTGTTGTGGAAATGGAATATGAAATTTCCGGCATGACAGATGATGTGGATGCCCTGCAAACTTTTATAGACAATGCGGTGGAAGCGGCAAACGAAGTGCAGAAGCGTAAGGAAAACGGGGAGACTCTGTCTCCCGATGAGACGGCGTCGTCGGATAATGGCAGTGTTTTAGACGGCGTATCTGTTTCGGATAATGACAATGTTTTGGACGGCGTGTCCGTCTCCGGTAATATGACGGTATCGGGTAACGACACGGTTTCAGGTAACATGACGGTGTCCGGCAATATGACAGTATCAGGAAATGATACGGTTTCAGGTAACATGACAGTATCGGGCAACGATACAGTGTCCGGTAATGCAACGGTCTCCGGCAATGATACCGTTTCCGGTAACGCCGATTCGTTCGGCTGGCTGCTTGGAAGCGTATCGGAAAATGACGGTGAGATAAATTATTATGATGGCAGTATGACGCAGAGCAGCATTTTTGATGAGTGGCGGTATATTTATGAACAGGAAGAAATGACTTTAGAGCAGCGCAAGGAACTTCGGACTTCCTATCAGGAGACGCTGGAAGTCAATCAAGCGGACAGAGAGCGGATTGCGGAGAATCACTATGATTTTTCCGAATTAAAAATTGCCTGTTTGGGAGACAGCCTTACCGCGGCGGCAAATCTGGAGGGGGAGGAAAACTATATACAGTATGCCTATCCGACCAGATTACAGGAGCTTTTGGGCGCAAAAGAGGTGTATAATTTTGGTATCGGCGGTTCCACGATTGGCAGATACTGGGCGGATGCTTTTGTAGATCGCTATACACAGATACCGGAAGATACCGATATTATTGTTGTGTTAGGCGGCGCAAATGACGGTTTCTGCGTCTCCGATGAAGAGTTTGGAAACCTTGAGGAAAGAAATTACCGTACGTTTTGCGGAGATTTGAATGAGCTTATGAAAGGTTTGCGGGAAAATTATCCCGATACGGTTATTTTCTTTGCCACGCCGCTGCCGAATGTTTTACAGGATTGTCTGATGAGCGAGAGAGAATATCTGCTGCCGCAAAGATATTTCGTGGATGTGATTAAGACGCTGGCACAGGAATACGACTTTGAAGTGATAGACTTATATAATTCCAATATTCTGGATTCCCATGACGCTAATGTAATTGCCAAGTATATGCCTGACGGCGTGCATGGAAACCATCAGGGCTATCAGATTCTTGCCGAACGTTTCGCGAGTGAAATCGTGCAGTATTATAATGCGGAAGAGGCGAACGAGGCGGACGGCGAAACGGAAGATGGCAGGAAAGCGGCAAAAGGAGCGGACAGTGAAACGGAAGAAAATATGGGCGTGGACAGCTCCAGCCGGTTAAATGCGGAAACGCTTCGGAATGGAAAAGCAGATTGAGAGAAAGGCATGGTTATCAGATTTGAAAGACGAGTATCAGCAGCATAGCGATGAAGAGTTAATGATGTATCTGCAGGATGGAGAAACGGGAATCATAGATTTTATCATGAATAAATATAAAAATCTTGTAAAGAGCAAGGCGAAGTCAATGTATATTCTTGGCGCGGATAAAGATGATTTGATTCAGGAGGGAATGATTGGACTGTTTAAAGCAGTGCGGGATTATGACAGCGGCAGGGACGCCAGTTTCTTTACGTTCGCCGATTTATGTATTTCCAGACAAATGTATACCGCGGTACAGGCTTCCAGACGGCAGAAACATATCCCGTTAAATACTTATATCTCGCTCTATGCGACGGCAAGAGAAAACGCGGGGGAAAGCGAAGAGGATATGGCGCTTGTCAATATACTGTCGTTAAAATCGGAACAGAGTCCGGAAGATATGCTGATTGATAAAGAAAATGTCGAGCAGTTGGAAAAGACGATTGAAAAGGAATTAAGCGGTTTTGAAAAGCAGGTGCTTGATTTATATTTGACGGGGATGCGGTATACGCAGATAGCCAAGGTTCTTGGAAGAGATGAAAAATCGACCGATAATGCGCTGCAGCGGATTAAGAGTAAGTTGAAAAAGGCGATTGACATCTATTGACAAAGCAAAATGCTCTATGATACAATACAGTTCGGTAAACAGCCCGGCGCTGTTTTCATAGAAACAGGCTGCTGTAGCACAGTCGGTAGTGCGTCGCATTGGTAGTGCGGAGGTCACGGGTCCGATTCCCGTCAGCAGCTTTGGGAAGCCTGAGGTTTTCAGGCTTCTTCTTTTTATAATAAGCAGCCCCAACAGGAGTTCCCCAATGATACTCAACACAGGCAGCAGGACGGACATTCCTGCATATTATAGTGATTGGTTCTATAACCGCATTAAGGAGGGTTACGTTTTGGTGCGTAACCCTTATTATCCGGTGCAGATAACCAGGTATCTGCTCTCGCCGGACGTCATAGATATGATGGTGTTTTGCACGAAAAACCCGCAGCCTATGCTGGACAGGCTAGCCCTTTTATCGGCGTTTGAAATGTTTTGGTTTGTGACGATTACGCCGTATGGAAAGGATATTGAACCGTATGTGCCGCCAAAGGAACAGGTGATGGATTCTTTTCGCCGTCTTTCCGAACTGATTGGACATGAAAAAGTAAGTTGGCGTTACGACCCGGTTTTTATTACGGATGCCTATTCGGTGGATTATCATATAGAGCAGTTTGGACAGATGGCAGAAGCACTTGCGGGATATACGCATCAGTGCGTGGTAAGTTTTATTGATTTATATGAAAAAACGAAGCGGAATTTTAAGGGTGTAAGAAGTGTCAGCGAAAAAGAGCAGGAAAGTCTGGTAAGCGCATTTTCCCAGGTTGCGAAAGAGTATGATTTGCAGATACATTTATGCTGTGAGAATGCCGCGCTTGTCAGGGAAAATGTGGATGCGGACGGCTGTGTGTCCAAAGCCGTGCTGGAAAAAGCGCTGGGCGCGAAATTAAACGTGCCGAAAAAAAAGACAGCGCGCAGTGAATGCGGCTGTCTCCTTGGTGCGGATATCGGTGCATATAATACATGCGGGCATGGATGCCTGTATTGCTATGCCAATTATGATAAAGATACCGTCATACAAAACCGTAAACTGCACAATGTTTTCTCGCCGCTTTTAGTCGGAGAGGTGTCCGAAAGCGATGTGATAAAACAGGCGCAGCAAAAGCCGTGGAGAGACGGGCAGATGGATATCTTCGACTTACTCTAAAAGTGAAAGTTCTTATTTCTGTGCCGCATCCCGCTGTCTGCACATTTCCGCCCAGCTCGGCATTTTGGCAAGGGAGTCCGCGAACTCATGAAGATGTGTCGGAATATTAATTTTCTGTGGGCAGACTTTGGCGCATTTACCGCACTTGATGCAGGCGTCAGGCTGTTTCTCCGAAGCTAAGGCGTCTAAGCGCATCTTCACCGTAAGATTCTGGGAGAAGCGGATTTCGTTATAAGTGGCAAGTAACATAGGAATGTCCAGTCCTTTCGGACAGCCCTCCACACAGTAACGGCATGCCGTACAGGGAATGGAATCTTTCATGCTCTCCGCAATCTCGAAAAGCAGGTCTTTTTCTTCCTCATTTAAAGGTTTCCGCTCTTTAAATGTTTCGACATTGTCTTTCATCTGTTCCATATTGGACATACCGCTTAAAATCATATGTACGTTGGGAAGCCCCTGTAAAAAGCGGAAAGCCCACGAAGAAACGCTCTCCGACGGATGCCTGTCACGCAGACGTTTCTCGGACGTTTCATCCAGATGCGCGAGACGACCGCCCCTGACAGGTTCCATAACCCAGACGGGGATATTTCTCTTTGTCAAAAGTTCATATTTTTCTTTGGCTTCCTGCAGCGTCCAATCCAGATAGTTTACCTGAATCTGGCAAAAGTCCATCTGCGCGCCGCATGTGTTCAGAAACTGTTCCAGACAGTCCACCCGTCCGTGGCTGGAAAAACCGAGATAACGAATCCGTCCGCGCTTTTTCTGCTCGATAAAATAGTCGATAATGCCCCATTTGGGGTCTAAGTAGGTCTGTATCGAGTTTTCATAGACGTTGTGCAGCAGATAAAAGTCAAAGTATGTTACGCCGCACTTTGTAAGCTGTTTTTCAAAAATGTCCGCCGGGTCATAGCTTTCGCTGATTTGATGTCCGGGATATTTGGTTGCGAGATAGAACTGCTCTCTGGGGTATTTTTTTAAAATTCTGCCCATAATCTTCTCGGATTCCCCGTTGTGGTACGGATAGGCGGTGTCGAAATAATTGACGCCGTGGGAAATTGCATAGTCCACCATCTCGGCAGTACGGGTCTCATCCACCGCCGCGTCCGGCGCATCGGACACAAGCGGAAGCCGCATGGCGCCAAATCCTAAAAGGGAAAGTTTTCGGTTGTCAAAATCACTGTATATCATAAAAAGTCTCCTTTCAGATAAAAGCATCATATGACGTTTTGCAATCACCTTATAATCGTAGCATGAAAGGAAGCTGTGCGCAAGTTTTTACCGATACGGAGGGATTTTATTCAATTTTACAAGAATTTTACAAAAGCTGTGTTTTGGATTTTACAGGCGGCGTCTATCATCATAAATGTAGAACAAAATACCAATGGTAAAAGGAGAGAAAAGTATTATGAAAAAAATGAGAAAATGTATCGGTTCTATTGTGATGCTGGCGTTTAGCGCCGCTATGATGACGGGATGTGGAAAAACGGAAAGCAATACGGTATCTACGGACGGCTCGACTTCCATGGAAAAGGTTATTGGTGCATTAGGAGAATCCTTTGAGAAAAATAATTCCGGCGTAACCTTTACCTACAATCCGACCGGCTCCGGTTCAGGCATTACGGCGGCAGCAGAGGGACGCTGTGATATCGGCCTTTCCAGCCGTGCGCTAAAGGAAGAGGAAAAAGCGCAGGGATTGATGGAAACAATACTTGCCTTTGACGGCATTGCGATTATTGTAAATCCCGATAATCCGGTCGATGACCTTGATCTTGATACGATTGGCAGAATGTATACGGGTGAAATAACGAACTGGAAAGACGTCGGCGGCAATGACTTGGAAATCGTCCTGATTGGCAGAGAAGCGGGCAGTGGTACGAGAGACGGATTTGAGTCCATTACGAAAACGGAGGACGCCTGTCAGTATCGTCAGGAACTCACTTCTACGGGAGACGTCATTACAACTGTTGCAGGCAATCCGGGGGCGGTCGGATATGCGTCCCTTGCTTCTGTTAAGGAAACGGTCAAAGCGCTTTCCATAGAGGGTATCGTCCCCACGGAAGAAACGGTCAAAGACGGAAGTTATGTGGTACAGCGTCCTTTCGTGCTGGTAACGAAAAAGGGCACAGCGCTTTCAAAAACAGCTCAGCAGTTTTTCGACTATGCGACTTCATCTGAGGCGGATGAGATTATTCTGGCAGCGGGCGCGGTTCCCGTGAACTAGATAGCGGCATCGAGGTGGATTGGATGAAAAGCAGAAAGCGGTTTGTGGAAAATCTCATACATGGCATCTTCCTGATACTTGGTCTGATTACGGTCGGCTGTGTGCTTTTAATTACCGTTTATCTTGTTATATCCGGTATTCCGGCTATCCGTAAAATAGGCGTGTTCCATTTTCTTTTTGGAAAAAAGTGGGCGTCTACGGCCGCGCAGCCTCAATATGGCATTTTGCCTTTTATTTTGACAAGCATTTACGGTACGGCGGGCGCTATCCTGATTGGAGTGCCGATTGCTTTTATGACGGCGGT
>JAMPCN010000034.1 GCA_023666125.1 Bacillus sp. (in: firmicutes)
GGCATCGACAATGCCGCCATCTCGATAGTATATAATTTTTAATATATAATTTTTCTAATGTCTTAGTTCTTGCCCAAAAAACTGTTCCATATGTAACGGGGGGGGCAGAAGAGATATCTGCCATCACTCCTAATGTTTCTGCTAATTTTCGTGTGTTCTGGTAATTTGACCCCCATGAGGCATGCAGCCAAGTTCCTATATCTCTTTTATGCGGCGGCAACGGCACAAACATTCCTATATTTTTCTCACTTTCAAACAATTCCAAAATATTATATATATAAATATCCGACCGCAGCATATTATCCCACAAATTTTTTCTCCATACATCCACAAATGCCTTAGTACCTAATGACTTTTCCTTTTTATCATGAATAAAACAAATATACTCATATTGGGAAAGCACATCCTTGGCTGCTACCAGTAATGCACTGATATCCCTTCCTCTATTTTCTTTTTTTATTTTCTGAAATCTATCCGATGCAAACAATTCTAAAATTGTGTCTTTTGAAGAAATAAGAATAATATCTATAAAATGTGGAATCCTCTCTAAATATTCCCGATAAAATTCCACTTGTTCATCATAGTATAAGTGAACTAAAACTGCTGCTTTCAGCTTTTCTATATCTAATTCTGTCGTTGTTTTTTTATTATCAGAAATTATGTGATACATTTTCTTCATCTCCCATATCTAATTCCAACAGCAGCCGTTGTATTGTAACCACCGGACAGCCCGCCTTTTGCGCTAAATAATCGCAAAGCTCTTCACATTTTTCCACCAGTGTAACAATCATTACATCTACTGGCGGCAGTTCATTATCCGGATGGAATATTTGTAATTCCTCCCTAAAATCTATTGCTGACTTATCTATGGCATATACTACAGAAATATTACTGTTTTTCAACTCATAATATAAGCTTTCCCCAATATATCCCATACCGTATATAGCCACACTATGATACTGATGATTTATAAAAAATAATGAAAAACTTTTTCCATGGTTCTTTGAGTCAATCCAATTACGCATAACATGAAAAATTTTAGAATTCTTTCGCATCTGCCTTATCGTCTGCATAACATTTGTATCTTTCCAAGAACAATATGTATCTGCCGCTTCCATCAAAGCTATCCATTGGCTTAACATGACACATTCATCTTTATTCAGTATTTTCGTATCAACAAGTATTTGTAACGTTTCTTTAAGGGATTGTATCATATGGAACTCATCTACCGAATCTTCTGTTCTGGCCGATGTATGATAATACAGGCATTCTTCATTGATGCCTAACTGATATCCCTTTTTTAACATCATAATCCACAGTAAAAAATCATCTGCCCCATTTATTTGCTGTATATGACTTAACCATTCCTGTGGAATACAGTCTTTTCTCATAATTACCTGCCCCGGTGACATGATGGGATTGCCGGAACGTATCAAAGCTTCTAAACTGCGTGTATTATTCTCTAATGTTCGGGAATCGCTCAGTTTACGGAACCTCTCCAACCATCCATTACATACACAAACAGGTAACTTTGTTTCTTCAATTTTATGCCACTGACTATATATCCAATTATCCTTTGCCAAATCGTCCTGGTCAAAAAGAATAATATATTTTCCTTTTGCATTCTCAATCCCTGTAACACGGGCTGCATGTATCCCTTTATTTCTCTCATGCGTAATCAGACGTGTCACAAATAAGGTGTCCTTTTCTTCCAGCGCAATGTGTTCTTGAGGAAAATCATTTACAAAAATAACTTCTAATGAACATTCTTGATACAAATTTTGAAATACATAATTACGCTCTATAAGGTTCAATAACTGACAGCAATACTGCCCCCCCCGATATAACGGAATCACTATCGAAATATCCATATTATCACTGTTTTTCATTTTAATAACCATGCCTTTCTCTCAACCTGCGATGTTTGCTGCCGTAAGGCACAAACTCGCGTGTGAAAAATTTATTTTTCACACTACTCTCCATCATCATTCAAATTTATAACTCTTTAAAACACCTATCAAAATATTGCACTGTCCTTGTAACTCCCGCCTCTAACGTCAGCCTGTCCGGCTGTCCAAAACAACTCTCATATCTGGAAATATCCAGAATATTGACAGGAACATCTGCTTTTCTATTTTCCTGATATTCTACAGCTACTCTTTTTCCTAAAACTTTTTCTATGATTCCGATTACTTCATTTACACTATATCCTTTGCCCGAACCGACATTGAAAACTTTAAAACTTCCTTCATAATCCACAATATTAAGAATTGCTGTAACCGCATCTTCTATATATATGTAATCCCTTATTACAGAACCGTCTCCATATACTGATAGGGTTTCATTTTGCATAGCTCTATATATGAAAGTGGTAACCACTCCCTGTACCCCGTTTGGTCTCTGATACTTTCCGTAAGGATTAGATAATCTGATTATCCTATAATCCAAACCATACAAATACCAATATAAATATAATAATTTTTCAATTGTAATTTTTTGCAAACCATATCCTGAAATCGGATTATTAACAGCAGCTTCCGACAATGGTACATTATCAGACATACCATATATTGTGCCTCCGGAAGATAAAAAAATCACTTTTTTCACGCCGTTTTTCACACAAGCTTCCAATAATAACGAAGTGACCACAACATTATCTATTAAACCCTGTGCAATATGCTGATTGGAATTATTCGGAAGCGTTGTACTGATTAAATGATATACAATATCAATATTCTGTGTCAACTGCATAAAATCTGTTTCCGTATTAAAATCTCCCTGTATAATACGACATTTTGTCTGTTGTTTTGCCGGCATCTTTTGACAAAAACTTATTTCATCCTTATCGAACAATATGAATTCATCATAACTTCTATCAAAAGCCATTTCTACTAAATTTCTGCCAATAAATCCACCGGCTCCTAAAATCAAACACCTCACAGATACAGTTTCCTTTCTTATGTCTTCCACTACACTCTCTTTTTTCGCTGTCTCCACAGCTTTCAAAAAGATTTCAGCATTCTACACCGCTCTGCTTATATGCAAGCAGCTTACTTTCATATTCCTGATACTGCTCGTCCAAATTATCATAATATTGCTCTGACTTATAGACATATATCAATATATGTTCTTCCTTTACTCCCATCGACATAAGCTGTCCACTGATTACTTTTGCACTGTTTTGACTGGTATTTATCCACAATGCTTCGGGATATCTTTCATAAGCTTTTTCAATAGATAACACCTGAATATCCTGATAATATGTTCCCTGTTTTTCTTTGCTGTTATCACAAAAACATTCGATATTATTGATACCACAACGTTTTAACGAATCAGCCATATCCTTTCCGATATCTGAAAATCCCACAACAATAATGCTATCTGCTTTTTGGCATCTCTCAATGATGTATTTCCAGTCATTATTTCGCATATTTTTCATTGCATATCCATATATCTCATCATAATCCACCGAATGCAATGCTTTCTTAGCGTTCTCCCACCATACGCTGCTTCCCCTCATTCTAACAAACTGCCATGGTTTATATCTTCCCGGGAAATGAATAATACCACCATACCGCTTTACTTCATCAATCTCTTTCTGATTAAAAGAAGTACTTTTAAGTATATCAACTCTCTCATAATAATCTGCAAAAAAATTAAATCTCAAATCTAATTGTTCAATTTTTCCATAACAACATTTATTCAAAATATCCTGATCCATCATCTTATAATGCTTATCTATATACGACAAAAATACCTTTTCCATGTCATTATCTCTAATCATTTTTAGATTCATGAGTAAGACTCCGGCATTGATATAGTTTTCCATTGTTGGAATTTCCAATATATCCTTATAAGAAGCCTGCTCTTCCATGTTATATTGTATGCAGCAATCTTTTACGCCCGCTAAATATAACCCTGTTAAATCCGTATCATAAATTTCCGACAAATCAGTATTAATAATCATATCCCCATCTAAAAAAAGACATTTATCGTCCTTTATTATATGACTAATAAGCAGACGATAAAACGATGCCACCGGGATATAAGCCGTCGTTTTTGCATCCTGAAATATTTTCTCATCTATTTCATCAAAACGAATATCCATATTCTTCCATTCACTCTGTAAATCCTCAATTTTTTTTCTATGCTCTTTTCCTAACTTCGGACTACACAATATATGAATATTAAAAAATATATCTTTCTTTGCAGCATTCAACATACTCCAAATTGCTACTCTTGTTTGCAATATATAATTTTGGTCTGTCGTCATAGCAATCGATAAACATTTTTTCACCATGATAAAAAATTCCCCGTTTCATAATCTGATAGTTAAAGCGCTGCTAAAATTATTTTACCGCATATATCATGCCAATCTTCTGCCCTGTGACAAAATATTTAAATTGATGCCTTTTCAATAAATCTGTAATCTCTTCCGGATCTCGATGATACTCTAATAAAACAGCATCAATATGATTGAGCAAATCCGTTTGCCTTAAAGAATTAAAAATAGCAAACTCAGATCCTTCCGTATCAACCTTTAATATAACTTTACTTCCGCTATTTTCTTCAATAATTTTTCCTATTTCATCTGCTGCTGTTTTACAATATATCTTTTCTTTACGAGTATCTGAAGTCTGTACTGTATTAATACTTCTCCATCCCGTATTCTCGGTAACCACTGCCACTTCCATCTCTCCTGCCTTATCTGATAAAGCTACATTCATAGGATGAATTTTGGATTTAATAATATCATTATTTAAAGCAAAATTTTCCAGGGCCTGTTGATAGGTATCCGGGAACGGTTCAAAACCATATACCTTATTGACCCAGTCTTTTTCTGCAAAATATAACGACACAGCTCCTATATTCATGCCAACATCAATAACTGTTACATTTTCCTGTAAAAGATTAATATGATATGCCTGATTGACAAACACCTCAACTACAATATCAAAATCTGTAAGATACTTTTCTCGAATCCGTATATTCCCTATCGTAGAAATAAAAGAATCTTCATTTTCCACCTGATAATGCCACTCTATACCTCCGTCTAATGTTCCAATACGGTTTAACAATTTAATTTTTCTAATATCCAGATTATTTTCCCGCAAATTCTGCAAAATTCTATTTCCTGCTGTATAACTGGTACATATATAAATATAATCATAATCAACATTTTTAAATTCCGCAGGCGTTATGATTTCTTTTCCTTCATATAGTTTTCCTGTAACAGAAGTTGTATTATTAATATTGCTATCTGCATAAGCTACTATTTCTACGTCAGGCGGCAACTTATGTTTATTCTTTCGATAATATTCCCCTATACCATACACAATTATTTTTTCCATCTTTACCATTCCTTCCATAATCTATTGCGATACTTTCACTAACTCCCACAGCTTCCTGTTATTTTCAATCCTTTTCATGCGGTAATCGCCATCCCGCCAGCCTGCATTGAAATGATGAATTGCTATTGTCTCTTCAGACATTGCCGTTAATTCATACAACACAGCATCTAACGGAGCCAAATAATTTCTAGGCAAAAATACCATGTTATGAATAAGCTGCGCATTCCCATTTAACACAAGACCAATATCCTTTAAAACCGGTCTGATATATCGCGGCTGACACAAACGATTCATCACTTTTGTTTCACCGGAGAATATGACATCATCATAAAGCTCCATCAACCTCTTTATAAGCGGATTACCCGCCTTTGCGCCAAAAGTTCCTAAATCAATATCATTTTGTGTATCGAAAGTAAAAAAAGCCTCACACCCCAATAAATCATCCATCGAACGCAGTAATTCTACATCCATATCCATATAAATGCCACCTTGATGATAAATGATATCCAGTCTTGCATAATCAGACGCAAACGCCCATTTCTTTTCCTCTATGGCTTTTTTCATAAATGGATGCTTTGCATAATCATAATTATCCATATTCCATTCTCGAATTTCATAATCAGGACACACTTTTTTCCAGCTATCAATACACCTTTGGTATGCCTCCGGCTTTTTATCCCCGCTAAACCAGAAACTATGTATAACCTTTTCTATCTGTGGTTCAGCTTTTGTTTTGTTGATGTAATCTTTTAACTGTGTATCTGTCTTTCCTACGCTGTTCGCCATAATCAGAGGAAATACATAACAAATAATATCATCATTTAAATTCATGCCCACAAGCTGTTCATACATTTCATATACATAGAGTCCGCTGGAAAGCATTACTACACATTTATCTTCCTTTAATAATTGCGACGGAGAATATATAGGAACTTTCCTGTCCAAAATCTGGAACTCTGCACCGGCACGACCATTATCAATCACATACGCAATATCATGTTTCAGTTGCACCGGAAAAACCTCTTCCATATATAATTTCCAATATTCACCGGCTCCAAATATGACCAATTTCTGACCTTCTATTTTCTCCTGTAGTTCATCCCGACAGCAATTACACAATTTCATTTCACTTTATCCCTTTTCTATCAAATAATCCTGCAAACCCGAACCATTTCGCGCATAATCCCACTCGAAGCTTTCCGCTTTTGCAGTATCGCAATATTTACAAAGACAAGACGCCTTTCCCAGCGCTTCACTTATTTTCCCTGCATCGGCATCGGGGCGATGAATATCAAACCAATCTTCGTTCTCTCTTATCTGATACTTTGTTCCAAACTGTCCATTAAATTTCTCAAAAGCTATTGCCGCAGAACAGGAAGATATTTTTCCCCGATATACCTCATAACAGCTTGAAGCAATACACATCTCAAAGCTTTGCTGCATATCATTATCAGGTTTATCTGTATAATATTTCAAAAAACTTTCTCTCTTTAAAATAACGTAAGGCAGCCCATGTTTCTTTAATACGGAATCAATTTGTTCCAGCATATTGTAAGTCGGCTTATATCCCGATACATGAATAGAAATATGATTTTCTTTGAGACAATCCCAAAAAGATTCTTCCATCTTGGGAATCAAAAGTCCGTTCGTACACAAATCTATCTCCGAATTCGGAAACAACTCACGATAACATCCCAGTATTCTTGTAATATCAGGATGCATTAAAGGTTCTCCCCCCAAAATTCTTATCCAAGGAACATCAAAAAACAGTTCTGCCATCCTCTGTGCATCCTTTTGAATGCTATCAAAAGCAATATGTTGGTTATCTCCCGGCATATTCGTTGCAAACAGACAACCTTTACAATTTAGATTACAAGTATCCGTAACAGGCACTTCAAAATAATGCAGCGTAGGTTTATCCCCACTAAATTGGATTTTTCTTACTCTTGCCGCTATTAATCCGTTTTCATCAAAAATTGGCAATCTGCACTTGCCTACAATATCATGCATCATATAAATATTGTAACACTGATGCGATTGGCAGACATCTATCATCAATTTCAGCGTTTTTTGCGCTCCTGCTGCCAGAAAAACCGCATATATTGTATCCATATCAAATTCGTCAAAAAAATCCTGTGGACGATATATTTTTATTTTCCGATACTCACCCTTCTGAAAATTGTCAATAAAGCCAACAATTTTATACTCTTTTTTCAACAATTCATCACACAAATATTGTCCGGCATTCCCTGCCCCAAATATCGCAATTTTTTTTTCGTTTATCATGGCATTTACCCCTCCACCTGCACCGCCGGCGCCACCGCATCCGTATCATGCGCCGTAAAGCCGCGGCATTTCTTACAGAAATTGGTATAGCCTTTATTGGTATAACCCAGACGGAACTCGACTAACTCTTTCTTTTTGTCCGCCGTATGGGTTCTCAAATCATAGCTTTCCTCAATATCCTGCTCTCCTGCAATGCCTGCGACAGTCGCATATGCCGCATAATTGCAGCTGTATAATTTACCATCCCTAAGTTCCTGCCACGTCTGGCCGCATTCCGTGCGGTGGCGTATCAGTTCTTCTTCGCTTAACATAGAATAATCAGTTTTTTCCGGCGCCAAATCGACCCAACTGGTTACCTTATTGATATAGTATTTAATATGATGCTGCTCCAACTTCTGAATCAGCGTATCAAACTGTTCCCGATACTGCGGTACGGCATCCCGGTAATCATCCACTACGAGTTCCACACTGCATTTGCTTATCTTTTCTAACGTTTCATCAGACGGCACAACCGTTCCGTTTGTCGCGGCGCGCATCGTTCCTATTTTATCCCCGTAGTGGCCATCTATATAGGCAATCAAATCTGCAGTATGCTGATACAGCATCGGCTCTCCGCCGCTGACATGAAACTGCATCACAAAGTCCACATGAGAAAAGAACAAATCAATATCCTCTTTTAACGCCTCCCACTCTCTGACATAAAACTTTTTGGCAAACGGATTAAAATTCAGGCAATGTCTGCATTTTAAATTACATGCCGTGCTAGGTAAAAACGATATATTCAAAAAATATACTTTATCATACCGATAAAGATAATAAACGGAAATAAACTCTTCTATCAGGAAAAAATCCACATCCTGACGATAACCGCACTGACATAACTGCTCTATGGCTCCGGCGCGGTCATACTGGGAAATTGTCAGGATAATGCCCTCGTCTTTTTTTAACGATACCTTATCAAGTCCTACACAATCTTTCCCGTTTATCTGTTCTTTCTGTTTGTCCGGATTATTATCGATATAACCGATAACGGATACTTCGTTCCGGAAGCATTTCAAAAACTGTCTCCCGTAATCCCCGCAGCCAAACAGATAAAATCCTTTTTTCCCGGATATTGTGCGATATACTTCGTCATACTCATGTCCTTTATTTTCCCAACGCATCTTTTCTCATGCTCCTTATCTCTTTTCCTATCGGATATTCATAAATATTATATTTGATATTGCAAAATTTCATCAAACCGCGTAATCCATTCCGTTTTATCCGCATTCAGCCTGCGGTATTCCTTTTCATATTCCCGCATTAACGCCTGCGCTTCCTCTAACACACTTTTATCCTTTAATTCATAGGCAAGTTCCGCCATATAACTGCTATGATATACCAGAATCCGTTTAATGAAATCCATGACCACCGGTTCCACGCCATGTTCCTTAAATTTCTGCTGCACCATCCGATAAGCTCTTATATTGTCCTGTTTTCTCGTCAAATCCGGCAGATGGCAGCCGGACACATCCCGCTGCAGATAATGATAAAAAGTTTTATCCACATAGACTGCCCGTCCGGTATTTAACGCACACTGCGCCAGATATAAAACATCTCCTCCAAGTTTCATGCTTTCATCAAATACAATCGGGCCGTCAATGCCGTTATAAACAACTTCCCTTTTATAAAGCTTATCCCATATATAGGCAAATGTCCTGTAGGCGTCTCTTTCATATAAATATCGCAACAGCATTTGTCCGTCAAATGATTTCGGCTCCACGGTCTTTTCGTTTTGCACCGTAATGCGTTGTTTTCCCGGCTCTTCAAATTCCCGGTAAAATCCCGCAATCGCCATATCCGCATTGTCTTTTTCCAATGCTTTTACCAAAGATTCATACATATCCGGTTCAATCCAGTCATCGCAGTCCATAAAGCCTATGTAATCCCCCGCAGCGGCGCGCAGTCCGGTATTTCTGGCATTGCTCTCTCCCTTGTTGGGCTGATGGATAGCAAGCACTCTGCCGTCACGCTTCGCAAATTCATCCACTATCCGTCCGGAGTTGTCCGTTGAACCGTCATCTATACAAATAATTTCCATATTTTGATATGTCTGTGAAACCGCGCTTTCCAGACATCGTTCTAAATAGTTCTCAGTATTATAAACCGGTATAATAAGCGAAACTTTCTTGTTCTGCATTTCTCATCTCCAAAAACTTCTCCATAATCCCCGCCAACGTAATACTCTCACCCTTAGTCAGTTTAAACTGCTTTTCTTCAAAACCGTTGATACTCGATACAAAATCTCCGATTTCATAGCGCAGTCCGTCATTTAAAAACTTGGAAAAATATTTTTCATTCTGGCTGCTGTCCTCATAGCGGACTTCAAAGGAAGTCGTTTTCCACCACGGCGCATCTACAATGATATAACCCCTTGTTCCCGATACGATAAGCTGGCCTTCCGATTTTACGCCCAGGCCGTTCTTGGATGTCGCCAGCGCATTTTCATAGGTAAAATACGCTTTCGTATAAATATCCAGACCATTGGCTGCTCTCTGGCATTTAAACTCCAGTTCCTGATAATGTTTGCCCAAAATTTTTAAGACAGGTAACACCGTATAACTGCCAAGTTCCGTGAAGCTGCCGCCATAAACCGTATCTGTCAGCTCGCGGCCAAGCGGATTCTCCAGTTTCGTAAAACATGCCTCCACATCCCGCACGCTGCCGATTGCGCCGCTTCGCACAATGGATAATAGCTGGTTAAACCCGGGGCAGTACGCCGTTTTAATTGCCTCCATCAAAACGACCTTATTTTCCTCCGCCATCCGGAACAATTCCTCCGCCTGCGCTTTCTGCAAGACCATCGGTTTCTCGCATAAGACATGCTTATGGTGTGCGATGGCGCTCTTGATATAATCATAGTGCGTCTGATGCGGGGAAGCAATATAGACGGCGTCGATTTCCGCATAAAATTCCTCCAAATCGTCCATATATTTATTCATTTCAAAACGCGCGGCGAATTTTTCCGCGCTTTCCCTATGCGGATTATAGACGGCGTCAATGTTAATGCCGCTGACATATTTTACTTCCGGCACCATTCTTGCGGCAATGCGCCCGGTTCCGATAATGCCAAGCCTGACGATATTATACTTTTTTGCCCGTAACATCGTACTGGAAATATCTTTTGTCCTTTCCAAATAGACAACCTCACAATAATCCTTTAGAGAATCAAATACCCCTGTCCAGTCGGAACCTACCGTAAAGATATCTATGCCATATTTCATGATATCCTCTACTTTCTGTCCAGGATGGTCTTCAATAATAATCTCGTCGGCAAAGCCTGTTTTTCTTACATTTTCAATGCGGTCCATCAGGGAGTCCACTACGTTCATTTTTCCGCGCGACTCGTCGTAATGTTCCGTCGTCACGCCGACAATCAGATAATCTCCCAAAGCCTTTGCCCGCTCCAACAGACGGTAATGACCTTCATGAAATAAATCAAAAGAACCGTATGTAATGACTTTTTTCATTTATCGTCCTCCAACAAAAGTTCCATATTCTTCACCAAAAAAACATTATCGTGAAAAGCCGCATACTTTTCCAGTTCCGCCGTAAATCCCGACTTGCTAAACAACATAAAATACTCTTTTCTTTCTTTTTTATGCCAATCTACGGCACATGCTTTTTCTTCCAGATTTCGTAATATCTCCATTCCTTTGGGTGCATGAGTGTACTTGCATTCGCCAAAAATAATATCCTGCCCTGTGGAATCATATGCCACAATATCAATTTCTACATCTGATTTTCCCCACCATCTGCCAACACGATTAACACTAAATCCTTTTCCGTTCCACTCCCAAACTTTCTGTCTGCAAATGTTTTCATAGACATAAGAAACATGGCTGTCAATAAAATGATTTCGGATTTTATCTAAAACATAATCATCCTGGTCGTTCTCCAACATACCTTTATAGGGATAAATGAACTGAAACCAAAATTTAATAAAATTATCTTTTATGAAATAAAGCCCCTTTTTGCTTTTTTCAGGACTCTCCTCCGTAATCGGAACCTCCCTCTCGATAAGGTCCAATTCTGAAAGCACATTCAAATATTTACTCAGACTGGTCTGTTTTATATTCATAGCTGTTGCAATCTTACTCAATTTGTGGTTCCCGGCCGCAATCGTTTTTAAAATTGAAAAATAACTTCCTATTTCCGTTACTTCCTTTTGCAATAAAAACTCCGGTTCCATGTATAAAAAGGCATTTCGCGACATAATGTGGCGACGAATCAATTCATAAATATCAGGTTCCGCATGAGATTGTTCCTCCCGGAAAATTTCAATGTATTTCGGAACGCCTCCTGTCACTGCATATCTTTGCAGCCGTTCTTCCTCTGTCAGATCCGGTGCAAATTCTTTATAATATTGATAAGAAATCTGTCCGATTCTCATCTGTGCCGTACGCCTGCCATATAGCGGACTGTCATAACATAGTACCTGCGCGGTCATCATATGAATGAGTGAACCGCATAAAACCAACATGATATTCTTATCTTTTAATTTTTCATCCCATATACGCATTAAAATCGACGGAAAAGCGGGATTCGCTTTCCCAAGATATTGAAATTCATCTATAACAAGAATCAAACGTTCCGTTTCCCTGTTACACGCTTCAGCAATCACATCAAAAATAGTTTCCCATCTGCCTGCTGCCATCTCTTTTAAAAATTTATGGTTTAATATGTCCGCTGCCACATTTTTTAAAGCGTTTCGGTTTTCTTCTTCATTTTCTTCTGTTGCAAGATAAAATATGGTTCTTTTATCCTTGCAAAACTCATTTATTAAAGCAGTCTTACCGACTCTTCTTCGTCCGTAAATAACAACAAAAGAAGCCTCTTTCCTGCTGTACTCCCGCCATAAAGTATTTAATTCATTCTTTCGGTTTATAAATTGTTTCATGGATAATTCCTATTAAGTGCCGCATATTCATTTTATACTTTGAATTATTATACTTTTGAGTATAAATGTCAAGTTATGTTTTGTCTTTAAAACTTCTCCATGATTTTCTAAATACGCAGCTCCGTCACCGGATGCACCTTCCGCATTTCCATCGGCGGCAGTTCCCTATAGTTTCCAAACTTAAACGTCAAATAGGCATCATAATCTTTAATGCCCCAGAACATCTCATTCTCAAATAGTATTTTCGCACTGTTTTCATACCATTCCCGCAGATAGCCGTATTCCTTATTCGGCGTCGGGAATGTCAGGATGCGCACCCATTTCGTCGTCTTCTTACTTTGTTTTAACACATATTGATTATAATGCCGGTATAAAACATCCGCCGGAATGGCGTTAAGCAGCCTGTACCAGCCCTTTAAAAACGGGCTTTTGGAAACGATTTTCCCAACCGGCGCCCACATCATCTTCCGGATGCAGTAGCAATGAAAGTTCTGCCATGTCCTTATCATCCTGTTATCGGAAACCGCATCCAGCGGGAAAATATCAATGAAAATCCCCTGCTCATACGGCATATGCTCCTGATTCTCACGCAAAAACACGGTTCCTTTTCTGCGCAGTTTTCCATATCCCCAGCGGTAACCCGTTGTATTTCTATGGTCCTGAAAATAAAATCTGCTATGGTCTAACTCTTTCTCACAGGCCGCCCGGAATTTCTCGTAATCTTCTCTAAGAAACGCCACGTCCGCGTCATCATCCCACGGAATATAGCCCTTATGCCTTACCGCCCCCAGAAGCGTACCCGCTATAATATTGTAATGGATATTGCAAAGTTTACAGATTCTATCCACTTCTTTTAACATTTCCAACTGGATGAGCTGAACCTGTCTGAGTTCAGTGTCCGTCAAATGATGCACTTTCATACCAAATATCCCTTTTCATTGCAATGCCGCTTTCTCAGCCTGCCTCCTAACTTAATCACGGGCCAACCTAACTACGGACTGCCTAATCTTCCACAATATCATGATTCATAATCATAACCGGTTTCCCCTGCTGCCTGAACATCTCCACAACAGAACTTCTATCGCCATAATAGGCGTCCGATAAATTAATTGCCCTGTGTAAATCCGGCGAATCATCATAAATCCCGATTTTCTGCTTTTTATAACTCTCTACCAGCTTTTTATAGTCATCCTCTACGTCGGGATTGCTGGACATGATGGTCTCCATCATCAAAGGATGCGGCCTCCATAACAGCACAACGTCTTCTCTTTTCCCGAAAAACTGAAATACCCAGTTCAGCTTTTTTAGAAACTGCTCGCTCTTTCCCTTTGCCAGCCCCGTCCAATGCGTATTGAAAAAAATCACCTTTTTATCCTGGCTTAAAAATGCTTTCCATTCCTCCGGAATAACGCTGTCTTCTCTTTCTATCACATCCAGTTTGGGCGAGCCTAACGCCTGAAATTTCTGTTCAATAGCCTGCATTCCCACTTTTTGGGTCAGTTCCGGTAACGCTTCCGTATAATATTTAATATACTGCTCTCGGACGCGCTCCGACTGCAAAACCACAACGTCCGCATAGAGTGTTCCCGGCAGAATGCAGTAGTCTTCTTTTACCATATCATTCTGATGCACAAAATAAGGGATATAGACCAGCTTATTCGTATATTCCCTGATTTTGGAAGCATAAAAATAAGGGTGTATCGTTGTCAGCAGATTATACTGGTCGTACGGATTATGGATAAAAATAACATCCGGCTTTTCTTCCTCCAAAGAATACTGCTGCCAGTCCACAATCGGCACATCCGCCGGAAATTTATCCCCCTCATACTGCATCTGCGCTAACGACCCGTCTTCGTTTTTTCCAAAATAAGGAATCGGCACAACCAGGCACTCCCACTCCGCATCTTGGCAGCCTGCCCGCCAGATGCTTTCAAAACAGTCCCACATGGAAACCTTGTAGGGCAGAAAAACCGCCGTCTTTTTCACCGGCATATGCCGGATGGCATTTTCCGCTTTAATGAGCGCCTCTTCCAGCGATTTATACGCTTTTTTCGCCGGAATTTCCTCTATCTGCTCATTTATCTGATATAACCGCTCACAATAGCGTTCCAGATGCGTAACCGCTTCCGTTCCGGTTCCCACCGCCTGCTCGATAGCTTCTCCCGTCTGAATCGCCGCTTCCTGCTCGTCGCATAACGCCGTCTGTGCGCCTGCAAAATCCCTGCGCTCCAGTTTTTCTTTTATCGTCTGATGAAGCATGTGCATACTGTCAATCACATCTAATAGTTGTTTTTGCAAAAATCTGCGCATGTCACTGAATCCTCTCACATCTAAACTCGCAAGCCCGCGCTTTCAGCGCTTTATGTCCGATTATATCGGACGCTTGCTCTCATTATATCACATGCTTTAAAAGTCCACCACTCTATAAATTGTGCATCTGTATCAGGCCTGTACCGTCTTATACTTTATATCGAATAAAATATACTAAACCTTTAGCCGCATTCTATGGTATAATAACCTCAGACTTAGCAGTCTGAGCTACAAGAATTGCAACGCAATTCTTGCTAACAATCGTAAAGGGAGCGGCATCTATGAAAATACTGTTTATTGAATGGGAAAGTTTCGGGAATGAAGATATCAAAGACGCTTTCACAAAAGAAGGGCATCGTTTTTACAGCTTCCCTTTTTCCAATAAGGACGGCAGAAGAGGCACGGAAATTGAAAAAGAACTGATTGCGGCATTGCATAAGCATACGCCGGATGTTGTTTTTTCTTTCAATTATTTTCCGGTTATTTCCAATGCCTGTAAAAAAGAGGATATCAAATATATCTCCTGGATTTATGACAGTCCTTACGTTATGCTTTATTCCTATACGGTCATCAATCCCTGTAATGTCATCTATATCTTTGATAAAGAACTATATCTGGAATTTCATAATGCGGGCATTACAACAGTCCACTATCTGCCGATGGCCGCCAATACAGAGCGACTGGACGCTCTAAAACCACTCTCCGGCAGGCAGACGGGCGCCTCATCCGATTTTTTATATGATATCTCCTTTGTCGGCTCACTTTATACGGAAAAACATAACTTTTTTGAACGGATGACGACATTGTCTGACTATACGAAAGGCTATCTGGACGCCATTATGAATGCGCAGATGAAAGTGCAGGGCTACAATTTCATTCAGGAAACTCTCGCCCCTGTTATGGATGATTTATACAAGGCGCTTCCAATGGACCCCAATCCCGACGGCGTGGAAACGAAAGAATATCTCTATGCGCAGTATGTCATTAACCGCAAGATTACCGGCTTGGAACGCATGGAACTGATTCGCGCCATCACCGGAATGCATACGCTTGACCTTTTTACACACGATAAAAACTTCTCTATGCCGGGGCTTCGCAACCGCGGCACGGTCGATTACTATACGCAGATGCCCATTGTTTTTAAACAGAGTAAAATTAACTTAAACATTTCCCTGCGCAGCATTAAAAGCGGGATTCCGCTTCGCGCTTTCGATATCATGGGAAGCGGCGGCTTTCTGCTTAGTAACTTCCAGGCGGATTTTCTTGATGATTTTATACCGGGGGAGGATTTTGTTTACTATGAAAGCAAAGAGGATTTGCTGGCAAAAATTGACTATTATCTGACCCATGAGGACGAACGGCTGGCAATTTCCCAAAACGGGCATGATAAAGTAGCCGCCGCGCATACATACAGGCATAGGGTGCGGGAGATGCTTGGGTAATTATTTCCCAAACAAATCGCTGTGGGTTCCGGTGCGTGTTAGAGTCAGTACAAAAATAGTACTTTTACATTCTATCTAAATAGCATTGCAATAATTGGGCAGTCGGCTCTAAAATTCCCATTTCCATCGCCCCCCCCAAGAATGTTTCTACTATTTTGTCAAACTGTCCGCTTTGCAATAAAGCATCTTTATGTTTGGCTATCATATAACATCTTGACTTATAGTATTCCACTAAATTAGTTGATACGCCTCCTTGTTCTAAATTCACTACAACAAGCGGTTCTTTTAAAAATAAAATCTCATATTCCTTAGCAATCCGCACAAACAGTTCCCAATCTTCCAGACAATTCAGTTCCTCGCAAAATAATCCAACTTTTGAAAAGCATTCTCTGCGTACCAAAACTGTTGGAGTTCCTATCGTATTATTATTAAGCAACTTAAAATAAAGATCACCCTGCTTATCATGCAAAGGAATTCCTGCATTTGGTACAATATAAATATCGCCATCAAATCTATGGCACTCATATTCACAATAAATCATTCCTGCCTGCGGGTTATCCATAAGTGTCTGCATCTGCTTTTCCAGCTTATCCGGCTTCCACCAGTCATCACTGTCCTGAAAAGCAATATAATCATAAGCCGCCTGTCTGATTCCCTCGTTCCTAGCGGCTGATGCACCTTGATTCTCTGGCATTTTGATATAGTGAATCCGCTCATCTTCTATGCTATTTATCACATCCTGCGTATTATCGGAAGAGCCGTCATCGACAATGATAAGTTCAAACTCCCGGTAAGTCTGCCGTAATACACTTTCTATAGCATGACTGATGCAATATGCTCTGTTATAAGTGGGAATAATAATACTTATTTTTTCCATATCTTTTTCTCCATCATATATGATATAATTCTAAATTTAATCTTTCCAAAACGAGCATGATGAGGTGCAGTCGCGTATATGTACAGGCATAAGGCAACGGCAAGGTTGGGGTAATTAGTATCCCACCCGCGTTTTATTGCCAGTTTTTAAGACATTCTGCTCTATATCCCTATCTTAGATAAAGCTGCATCATTTTGTTGACCTGCTCTAAAATACCACTCTCCTGTGCTCTTAATAGAACATCTTCCACTACTTTATTAAATAACTGCGCTTGTAATAGAGCCTCTCTATGCTGTGCTATCATATAGCACCTTGCCTCAAAATATCCCGCCACATTAGATGAAACTCCGCCGGTTTTCACATTCACAATAACAAGCGGCTCTTCTACAAAAACAATTTCATAATCTTTGGCAATCCGCAGAAAAAACTCCCAATCCTCTATACAACTCAGGTTTTCACAAAATAATCCGGTTTGCAAAAGGCACTCCCTGCGTGCCAAAACTGTCTGTGTTGATATCGTATTGCGGCACAGCAGCTTATCATAAATATCTCCCTGCTTATCACTTAAAGGTACTGATTTATCCGGTACGATAAAGATATTATCGTCAGATTTGCGTGCTTCAAACTCACAATATACCAATCCCGCCTGTGGAGCCTCTATCAGTACTTTCATCTGCTTTTCCAGCTTATCCGGTTTCCATACGTCGTCGCTGTCCTGAAATGCGATATAATCATAAGCCGCTTGCCTGATTCCCTCATTTCTGGCGGCTGATACTCCTTTGTTCTCCGGCATTTTGATATAACGAATCCGCTCATCTTCTATGCTGTTTACCACATCATGTGTATTATCGGAAGAACCATCATCTACCACAATCAGCTCCAATTCCCGATAAGTCTGTTCCAATACGCTTCTGATAGAATTTTCAATACAATACGCCCTGTTATAGGTCGGTATAATAACGCTTACTTTTTCTCTTTCCATATTTTCTCTTTTCCCAAAGTTTTCCATAAAAGTACAATTTATACTTCAAATAGTCTTTCAAAGCCTTTTTGATAAGAAAAGCTTTCCCGCACTTTCTTTTGTCCCGCCGCCGCTATCCGCTGCCTTTCCTCCTCATTCTGCAAATAATAACTTATTTTATCCAGGCATTCCTGTAAACTCCGAAATGTCGCAATTTCTTCCCCATCACGAAAAGTTTCTGCAATTTCCGGCTGCCAGTTCGTCAGCATAAATCCTCCGCATGCCATACAATCCAGTACTCTAAGGGGAATTCCTGAATGTATGGAACGCAGCGTCAAATTTAAGTTAATCCTGCTTTCTGCAAACACAAGCGGCATCTGTGTATGATAATCTACAGTGCCTTTATGATGGTGGGATAATAGTGGTATCCCCTGTAAATCAGAAGCCGTATACAGACAGAAACGATATTGTTCTCCGAATGCTAATGCTGTCTGTACTAAAAGCTGCCGTCTTTCTTCTACCGTCACTTTCTTTTCCAGTATCTTTGCCAAAATCACGTCCTCCGGTTTGGCAAAATAATCTTCTCCCAATCCAAACCCCTGTTCTTCCAGCGTCTCCGAAAGAACGTTAAATTCCGTCCTGTTTTGTTCTATCGCTTCCCGCAGATAATCCCCCTGATAGGAAAAGCACTGTTTTTGCAGTACCTGACTCCATACGTTTTCCTCCCCTTGCGGGAATAATTTATCATAGTAATTATGCTCATCCGTATAAAGAGAACCTATAAAAGAAATATCACACTGATACTTTGTTTTTTCCTTATCGGAAGACTGACAAATCACATCCGCAAAAACATCCGCGTCCACCGCAAGAGGCACATGGTACACAGTCTGCACGCCGTACCGCTGTAGATTTTCCACCAATTTTCTATCAAAAATGCCGATATGGTTACAGGGCAGCATAACATGCTTGGCGTACAGCGTAAAATGCGGGCAGTCATATACCCATGAATAATAGGGAATCCCCACTGTATCGCAAATCATGGAAATAATCGGAAAATAATCAAAGGAAATGACAACCTCTATACCCTGCTCATAAATATAGGGTATCATCTGCGCGGCAAGCTCCATATCCCTCGTATAATGACTGCATTTCTTACTAAACGGAATAATTTCAAACCCAAGCTTTCTTAAATTATCACTTAAAATCTGTTCACTATTGGATTTCCATGAATATAGTAATAGTTTCATTTTTTATGTCCTTTATTGTGTATACCCGTTAAACAATTCCGTAATTTCTGTTTCATGTTCTACTATCCGCTGTAGCAGCGTCTCCGCTTGCAATATTTTTTCCAGAGAGTCTGCCATGGCAATCACCCGCTCTATTCCAATTTCCACCATTTGCATTAATTGCCGCTCCTGATTCGCCATAGCATGGACATGATACCTTTTCATATCATCATAGAAAGGCGTACGTTTTGCATATTCCCACCAGAGTTCATCCGCCGCTGTGATTCTTATATTCTCCCACGGCTTTGTTGCGCTTATCATATGAACAATACGGCAGTGTTCTTGTAATGCCTCTGTTGTATTATAAAAGTTCTTTTTATCGTGATTCTGGTAAAAAAATGGCGCATAATTGTATTGAATGCGATTCATATACTTCGTTTTATCACAAAATAACAGATTCAATATATCCTGATCCGGATATTTAATATAAATATCAGAATATTTTTTGAGAATTTCCGCATAAATCTGATAATAAAATCCATCCGAAGCCAGCTTTTCTATATTAAATAAAAGCACGCCGGAATTAAAAAAAGACGTATTCTCATCCCTTGCAAATTCACGGCACTTATCCCGTCTTTCTCCATCTAACAGGAAGTCTTCACATGCAGCCAGATAGTTTCCCTCAAAAGGTGTATTATATAATTCACTGATATCACCGGTAATTAAAATATCCACATCCAGATGCAGAATACGCTCCACGGTATTCTCAAACAAATCCGCCGCCAACAAACGATAAGCTGCCGACTCATGCCAGCCGCCAATCTCAAAATCCTTTACTGTTCCTTTCGGAATAAAAACAGGTATTAACTCAATTCCTTCAGAGCCGATAACTTCATCTATTCGTTCAAAATCTTCATCCTGCAGTTCATTATGTAAAATATAAACAGACAACAGGATCCCTTTGTGATGCTCTTTTAAAGACATCAGCATAACACAGGCATATCCTATATAGTCTCTGTTGATGGATATCATAATATTCATTTTCATGCTTTAGTTCCTCTCTCACCTATCACTGATTCAAATTTTTTAAGACGTCCATACATTTTTGAAGCGTATCAGCCAACTGCGCTTTTTCCTCTTCCAACCGCCTGATGACAGAATCCATAAAACCGGACTCCACTTCTCCTAAAAGAACCTGCTCCAGCAATTCGGTATAATAAGGCGTCTTCTTCGCATAATCCCAAAATAACTTTTCCGTATTATATCTGACTGCCTCATAGTGCCACGGCTTGCGGCCAACAAAATGTACAATTACTCCATGTTCTTTTACCCATTTATAGTCACGTCCCATATTATACAGCGTACGCGCAAAAAGATTATATCGTTCTGTATCGGCATAAACCACATCATCATGATAAACATAGTTCAAAATATCCTGGTCGCCATTAATATTATCCGCAAACTGTTCCCCCACTTCTACAAAAAAAGCTGCGTTTCTGTTCTCTCTGCGCATTTTGGCAATATCCATAAGCAGTACCCCTGAATTGAAATAAGCATACCGTTTTTCCCCCCCATCTTTCATAAACGCTTCCAACAGTTCTTCCTGTTTTGCGGAGAGCGGACCGCTTCCATACAGCACTCCCATATCTTTACAGGCGCCGATAGTTTTTCCCTGCAAATCCATATCATACAGCTCTTTTAAACTTCCCAGCACAATAATATCCACATCCAAATATAATATTCTGTCTATATCATTCGGAAGCAGTTCAGGTAAAGCAAGCCTGTAGTATATCTCCACCGTCCATTTATCATTACGCGGCAGTTTATCACCAAAAACCTCCTTGTCCACCTCCAAATAATATATATTTTGTCCATATTTTTCAGCCAGCCTGTCAAACACATGTAAAATATTATTTTCTTTTTCCCCATACAATACATACACGTTAATGTGTCCGCCGCTATTATTTTCAAAAAGAGAAGTTAAGGTCACATACGCATATGGAACATATTTTTCATTGATGGAAACCGCTATATTCATCAATTCACTCATTGCCGGATTCTCCTATCATTTTATCCACTTTCCCAGTTACGGCGCCTACAGAAAAGTTTTCCTCATAAACTTTTCTGCCGGCTTTAGCAACTTTTGCCAACTCACCTCGCGCCTCAATTACCAGTAAAATCCTTTTCATCAGCTCTTGCTCATTGCCATTTGGAAATACAAACCCATCGACACAGTCTGTCATATAAGAAGAAATTCCCGCCGCATCGGACACAATACATAACTTTTGGTGCATCATTGCTTCTACAATGGTTGTCGGCGTCGCATCCACCCGGGAGGGTGCAACCACACAATCACACCGTCTGTACCACTCATATACTTCACTTCGTTCAAGCTCATCTAAAAAGACCACTTCCGGCAGCTTTTGTGCAATCTCTTTGATATTTTGATAAAATGCCTCCTGTCCCGGCAATCGATAACCGCAAAATACAAACTGCGCTTTTTCCAGATATTCTTTAGGCAGCATAATAATTGCTTTCAATAAAATATCCTGCCCTTTAATATAGGTATAAGCCGCCGGCATAAAAAACAGCGCCTTTTCCTCTCTATTTTCCTTACTATCCTGATAGCAGTCACGAACCGGCATCGGCAGATTCTCAATATCTATATAAAATCGCTCTCTAATCCCTTCTACTACACGCCTTGTTACTCCCAGTAAGGTAAAATTGTCACTAAGCAGACGCAGGTTAAGAAATTCTGTCTGCATTGTATCTAACTGCTCTTTCGTCTCGTGGAACCACCAGAAAACTTTGACAGGCTGATTTATAAAATAGTAAGCATAATAAAAGCAGCTCGATGAATTGAGAAACACAAAGTCAAACGCCTCCTGTAAAAAATGCCGGTAATTGCTATCACAAATCACATAGGGTCTTATAAAAACCACTGCCCCCTGCTCTATCAGCTTTTCCCGGAACTTTCCATCCTCTCCCGCCGATAATATATATAGAAATATCCCCCTGTTTTGAAAAACAGGCAATAAATCCATCAATACTGTCATTGCACCCGTAAGCTCCAAATCAGGAACAACAACCAGCATTTTTCTCCATTCATCCAATGGCTGCTGCTCCGGTGAAAATACCCTCTCCGCATCCATCTTAATATATTCCATGATTTTTTCATGAGAATAACCCATCGGATAACTCCTCCATTAAACTTTTCATTCCATTCCAAATATGATATTATTGAAATATAAAATTATTTTACCACAAAGGAACAAATTATGCACCCGATATCTGTATGTATCATAGCCAAAAACGAAGAGGCAAGAATCGAAAAATGTCTTTCCTCCATTAAACCATGCGGTTTTGAGATTATTGTTGTGGACACAGGCTCTACCGACAGGACGAAAGAAATCGCCGCGGGGTACGCGGACAAGGTTTTGGACTTTGTCTGGTGTGACGATTTTAGCGCGGCAAGGAACTTTTCCCTGCAGGCGGCCTCTAACAACTGGATTTTTATGATGGACTGCGACGAATGGATTAAAAACATCGATGTGGAGGAGCTGAACTTTTTCAGGAAACACCATGCCGACAGTGTCGGGGCCATTTCGAGAGAAAACCTTATCACAACGGATGGCAAATTAACTTTAAATAATACCGATTATACGGAACGCTTCTTTAACCGGAAGCTTTATCACTATGTCGGCATTATCCACGAACAGCTTAGACCCATCCGTGGCAATGAATTTCCCTGCCTTTTACTGCATACGACGATTGCGCATACCGGCTATGATATGACGCCGGAAGAACAGCTTGCCAAGGGAAAACGCAATCTCACCCTTTTGCACAAGCAGTTAGAAAAAGAGGGTGAAAATCCTTACATCTACTACCAGTTAGGCAAGGGATATGAAATCGTCGAGGATTATGAAGCCGCCTGCGAATATTACGGCAAGGGGCTGTATTTTGACGTGGACCCCGAGCTTGCTTATGTACAGGCTATGGTCGTTTCCTATGGCAATGCCCTGTTACGCACGGGGCAGACAGAAACCGCTTTAGGATTTGAATCTATCTATGACGCCTTTTGCTCTTCCGCGGATTTTGTTTATCTGATGGGACGCATCTATATGGCGAATGAGTTGTATCCGCAGGCAGTTGAACAGTTTCTAAAGGCAACGACCATAGAAAACTGCAAATTCCACGGTGCAAACAGCTTTCTAAGCTTTTATCATATCGGTCTTATCTTTGAAAAATTAGGCGATACCGCTAATGCTGATGTGTACTTTAGAAAATGCGGTGATTTTCCGCCTGCCTTGGAAAAACTATCCCGCGTGCGGATTGTTGTATTGGAAGGCGGCAATTTTATCCTGCAATACATTACGGAACAATACTGCAAAGCTTTTGAAAAAATGGGATGTGAAATTTTCCTCTACCCGAACGATATCGATACGCAGGAAGATTTTCAGAAATATACCGAGCAGCTTTTTCTCTTCCATGAAAAAGGGCTGGACTTTGCTTTTACCATGAATAACCGCTGTTTCGGCTGGCAAAATACCGACGGAACTTTGCTCTGGGATAAATGGAAAGTTCCCTGCTTCAATCTACTTGTTGACCATCCCGTACACTATTTTGACTCGCTGGATAAAAGTCCTGATTATGGCGTCGTTATCTGCTCCGACAGGAACCATGTAAGCTATGTCAAGCGTTTCCACCCTAATGTGCAGAATGTGTTCTTCATCCCTACTGCTGGAGTAGAGTTTTATCCTGATATACTGAAAAAATCAATAGCAAATCGTTCTATTGATGTTCTTTTTATAGGCAGTTTGAAGCTTATGACCGACTATTCTTTCGACGATTTAGACCATCAGGTCATTGATTATCTGCTGACGCATTCGGAACAGACTTATGAACAGGCGCTTGAAAAATGTTTACAGGCAGCTTCCATACAACTGCCGGATTCCGAACTGAAAGAAGTTATGCAAAACCACCGCCATGTCGATATATATATCAGCGCGTATTATCGAATGGAAATCATACGCCGGTTAGTGGAAGCCGGTATCACGGTGGATGTATACGGAGAAGGCTGGGAAAACGCAGATTTTTATAACGACCCGCATTTTATCTGTCATTCCGCTTCCATTCCTTTTGAGGACGGCCTTGCCCTTATGGAAGATAGTAAAATTGTTTTAAATCAAATGTCATGGTTTAAGGACGGCGCGACCGAGCGTGTCTTCAATGCCATGCTGCAGGGAGCCGTCAGCCTGACCGACGACAGCGTCTATCTTCATGAGACATTGACGGACGGAAAAGATGTTGTATTCTATTCGCTGAAAAAGCTGGATAAATTGTCTGCCATTGTGGTAGACTTATTGCAAAATCCTGATAGAATGCAGCATATCGCAGATAATGGATATCAAACAGCGCATGCCGGACATACATGGGAACACCGCGCGGCACAATTACTGGAGGCTTTTTATGAATAAACTAATCAGCATCATCATCCCCTGCTATAATGTAGAAGCATATATTGACCGCTGTTTTCAATCTATCCTTGCGCAGACGATAGGTTTCGATAAGTTAGAAATTATTTTGGTGGATGACTGCTCCACCGACCATACGTGGGAGAAACTGAGGGCGATTGAGGCTTCTTATCCGGAATCCGTCATGATTATCCATTGTGATGAGAACGGGCATCAGGGTACGGCCAGAAATATTGGCATGGAATATGCCTCCGCCCCCTATATCGGCTTTGTGGATTCTGACGACTGGATTGAGCCGGATATGTATGAGAAATTGTACGAGAAGATAACGATACACCACTGTGATATTGCCATGTGTAGGAACTGGCGGGATTATGGTTTTTCTCCGGACTTTTTGGAACCGAAACAAACGGGAGAAGAGGACCGCATTTTTCAAATTGACACCATAGAAAAACGGAAAACTTTTCTTGCCTGTGGTTCTATCGGCTATGGTGTGTGGGATAAATTATATACACGTGAATTGCTTTTAGGCAATAACATCTTCTTCCCTGAACATTTAGCCTATGAAGACCATTTTTTCTCAATTTTGTTGTATTTTTATGCCCAAAAAATCTATATGCTGGAAGAACGGCTTTATCACTACTTTGTCAATCCTGCATCGACAGTATTGACACCGAATGCCTCTCATCATTTCAATATTCTGGCTGTAGATACAATGATGTGGGCAGAATGTGAACGGCGCGGTTTTCTGGAAACTTATCGGAAAGAGATAGAATACCAGTTTCTTTGCTTATGTTATCTTGCCTCTCTCAAAATGATTAGTTTAAGATTAACGCAGCTTCCTTATGACTTTTTTTTGCAATTAAAAGAAGAAACGTTAAAACGCGTTCCCGATTACCATACAAACCCCTACATTAAAGACTATGTGACACCGCTTAATCAGTCCTTATTAGGCTTACTGGATTATCCAATCAGTGAAACAGACTTAAAAACGGTTTGTACTTCCTTACGCAAAAACTTCATTAAAAATACGCTTTCTATTTTTGTTATGACCCATGTAAAATTTGACCCGCCGCAAAATCCGATTTACCATCCTCTGCACGTCGGCCATGCCCTGCACGAGGATTTAGGCTATCCCGGCGACGATACGGGCGATAACATTTCCGATTTAAACATGTATTACAGCGAGCTGACCGGCCTGTATTGGGCTTGGAAAAATGTACAGAATACGGAATATATCGGGCTATGTCATTACCGCAGATATTTTTTAAATGATAAAAACAGCATTATGACAAAAGCGGATTTCATACCGATTCTTGCCAAATATCAGGTTATTATTTCACAACCCGTTACCTCCGATAAATGCTATCGTGACGGCTACGGCGAAGCGCATAATATCCATGACTTAGAAGCGGTCGGCGCAGCTATCGGACAGCTTTATCCCGATTGTATGTCAATTTTTAACGAGGTACTAAATGGCTGCAAACTTTACTGCGGCAATCTCTTTGTCACAACGAAGGAACTATTTGACGATTATGCCGAGTGGCTTTTTTCCATATTCAATGTGGCTTCCAAACAGATTGACACAAGCTCCTATGACGATTATCATAAACGTGTCTACGGCTTTTTATCAGAACAGCTTTTATACGTCTGGGTCCGGTACCGGAATCTGGCTTATTATGAGGCGCCTATCGGCTTTACGCAGGAAAAAGCGGAGACTTTATCCTTAAAAGAACAGTTGTCCGCTCTATTAAAAGAGCATAAGATAGAAGAAGCGCGTACCTTATTTTTAGAAACCATGAAACATCGTCCGGACGTAATGCTGCCGGGTTCCGATTTTAACCGGGAACTGGCTGCCTATTATAACCTTATTATGGAGGAGCAGAAGAAATGAGATTTGTACTATTCCACGAATACACAAGTTCCTTTAATTATTTTATCAGTCAGATTGCAGAAGAACTGCAAAACAGAGGGCATGAAACTTTTATACTGGATTTACTCCACACGGACGCACCGGGGCATTCCCTGCAGGAACTTACCACTTTCTGCACACGGAAAATAGACGTCGTCATTTCCATCGACCGTATCGGCATTCATGATGACTATTATATCAACCTGTGGAACCTTTTGGGCGCATGCTGCGTCAATATCCTGATGGACCATCCGCTGCGGTTTCATCCCACGATGGAACACCATCCTAACAAGTATATCCAGTTTTGTCCGGATATGGACCATGTTTCCTATGTAAAAACCTATTTCCCGGAAGTAGAACATGTGGAATTTCTCCCTCATGCGGGAACGATAGACGATGAAGAGCCGATTCCTTACATGGAAAAAGAATATGATATCTTTTTCTCGGCAACCTACTATCCGCCGGACAGTAAACTGGGCGAAATTGAACAGTATGTCTGCCCAAAGGATTCACCGCTTTATCAGATTTACATGCAGATTGCCCAACATCTGCTGACGCATACCGGTGTAACCGTAGAACAGGCCGTTCTCGATATTCTTTCGGCCAACCACATGGATTTAAGCAATGAATCCTGCCGCACCATTGTGCGCGGTATGTCGCCTATTGACTGGATGGTAAGAATGTACTACCGTTCCAGAGCCATCCAGATACTGGTAGACGCCGGTTTTCATGTGCATGTCCTTGGCCGAGGCTGGGAAGACCATCCCTGCGCAGGCGCCGATAATCTGCATATTATAAATGGACGTGTTGATTTTGCCGATACGTTCCCCTATATCCGTAACGCCAGAATCAATTTAAACGTCATGCCGTGGTTTAAGGCCGGCACACACGACAGAATCTTTAATACAATGCTGCGCCATTCCATCTGCCTGACCGATTCCAGCTCCTGGATAGATGCTCATTATACCGACAGGGAAGATATCGTTCTTTTCCATTTGGACGAACTGGAACGGCTTCCGGAAATCGCCGGTTTCTGGCTCTCGCACCCGGATGAGGCAGAAATCTTGATTGCCAAAGCCAAACAGAAAACTGCTGAAAATTTTGTCTGGAAAAACTGTGTGGACTCTATTTTAGAAAGCCTTGAGCGAAATTATAATATATATGACTAAATGACATACATGACTAATCATATACATGACATAATGACGTAATGAATAACGATACAATTTGTGAAATCAGAAAGTGAAGAAATATGATACCGATATCAGTCTGCATCATTGCCAAAAATGAAGAAAAGAATATAGAAAACTGCTTAAAACCCCTGCGCGCCTATGACTGGGAGATTATCGTCACAGATACCGGCTCTGACGATAATACGAAAGAAATCGCCGCCCGCTATGCGGATAAGGTGTTGGATTATGTCTGGACGCAGGACTTTGCCGCGGCCAGAAACTTTTCCATCGAGCAGGCCTCCCACGATATGATTCTTGTTATCGACTGTGACGAAACCTTACTCGACATTGATATCCATGCCATCTTGGCGTTAATGGAAGAGCATCCCCAATACATCGGTCTGCTTTCCAGACAGAACCACTATGAGATGAATGGCACGGACAGCGTCTATACGGATGCCGTGGAACGGCTTTTTTCCCGCCGATATTACCACTACCGCGGCATCATTCATGAGCAGGTTGCTCCCCTACAGGAAAATACGCCCGTTTATGGCGCTTACCGGATTCCCCTCCTGTTAGACCACTGCGGCTATAATGGCAGCCCTGATGAGCTTTTAGCAAAAGCACAGCGCAATATTGACCTTTTGCTGACAGATTTACGCAATCACCCCGACAATCCGTATACCTATTTCCAGCTTGGCCAGTCCTATAATATGATACATGATGATGAAAATGCCTGTCTATATTATAGTAAGGGTCTCTCCTATGACGTAGACCCCGCCACGGAATATGTACAGATGATGGTTATCGGCTATGGCTATGCCCTGCTTCACTTAAACCGCGCCGAAGAGGCTCTCGGGCTTGCCGGCGTCTATGACGCTTTTGCCGTCTCCGCCGATTTTGTCTGCCTGATGGGACTTATCTATCTAAGAAACGGGCAATATATGAAAGCGCTGCTCGAATTTACTAAGGCGACCACGTTTGAAACCGCCCATGTCACAGGCGCGAATACATTTATTCCCTCCTATAATATCGGTCTTATCAATGAAATGATGGGAGAACCGCAGATGGCTCTTATCCATTACCGCAAATGCGACGATTTCCCGATGGCTCTTGAGAAAATCAAATCTCTTGAAGAAAAGTTAAAATTCTAAAAAGAAAAACGCCAAAAAGGAACGCCGCCAATCAGCGTTCCTCCAAATATTTATCAAAAAATACATCATATGGCATATCGGGGTCCAAAATAATATTTTCATGCCCCGTGCCGCCCTTAACCGGCGTCATATAATCCCCGTAACACTGCGTCAAAATCTTATCATATTCAGCGGGCGCAGGAACTTTGATATGTTCAAAAGGTAAATAAACCGTCTCTTGAAACCACTCTCTTTTTACACTCTTGCCTCCCTCTCCTGACAATTCGTCCAAAATATAATTTACATTTTCAGACTGTCCGGCATACGAAAGACTGAGTGTCTCAAATTCCTTTAACCTCTGGCTTCTGTCCATCTTAATCAGGTCTAATAAAATATCAATATCAAGCGTAAACTGTTTTCCCTGCTCATAGTCCAATAATAACTGCTTAGGATTATAAATGGTGCGTTTAATATCCCTCTGTACCTCCAAGACCGTCGAAAACTCCTCATGAACGCCATCCGGTACGTCATCCAGCGGGAAAATGTCTATAAACATACCCTGATTGAAATTTTTCACGGAAAATTCAATCGCTGTCGTTCTACTATCCCTGATTTTAGAGAAAAACCAGAGCATCTGGTCGTTATAGGAATTCTGGAAAAAATACGGCGCTTTAAATTCTTTCGGGGCTATTTCCTGAAATTTCTCATAGTCCTGTCTGAACATGACAACGTCGATATCGTCATCCCATGGAATGAATCCCTTATGCCGTACCGCGCCGAGCAGCGTACCATAATATACATAATAGGGAATATCATACTTTTTACAAACGATATCCAACTGCTCTAAGAGATTAATCGCTACCGACCATACCTTTTTACGCTTCCTGTCCACCTTAAAATCCCAGCGTACTTCTTCTTTTAAAAATGACTCATCAAACTTCATCTTATCATATCCTCCCGCGAATTTAATAAGAGCCGCCCTTATAGGACGGCTCTTTAAATCCTTTTGTACGATATTTCTTTTTAGCATTGCTAACTTTATTGCAGTAATGACAACGCCAACTGGTTGGACTGATTTGCCTGTGTCAACATCGATGTTCCTGCCTGCTGCAAGATATTGTTGTTAGAATACTTAACCATCTCTGTTG
>JAMPCN010000035.1 GCA_023666125.1 Bacillus sp. (in: firmicutes)
AAGAGGACAGACCTTAGATTCTTTACAATATTTGGTATCTTTGGTAGTAAATAAGGATGTAGAAAATTATATTCATGTAAAGGTGGATACGGAGAATTACAGGCAGAGGAGAAAAGAAACTCTTGAAAATCTGGCTAAGAATATTTCTTATAAAGTAAAGAGAACAAAAAGACCCGTATCATTGGAACCTATGAATCCATATGAGAGAAGAATTATCCATTCCGCCCTGCAGAATGATAAATATGTTACAACCCACAGCGAAGGAGACGAGCCGTTTAGGCATGTTGTGGTAGTTTTAAAGAAGTATGGACGTTCTTAAAAAAATAATTGATTTAAAATTGGAATGTAAATTATTTACATTCCAATTTTTATAAGCTATATTTTTTAATAAGAAGAAATAACGGGAAAGGTATGGTTTATTTTTATGAAAACAGATACGATTGCTGCGATTGCAACTGCCATGAATGATTCCGGCATTGGAATTATTCGTGTAAGTGGTGATGAAGCAATTTCTATTGTGCATTCTATTTTTGTAAATAAAGAAAATAAAAAATGTCTGGCTTCTTATAAAACGCATACCATTCACTATGGATTTATTACAGAAGAAGACGGAACTGTTATTGATGAAGTTATGGTTTCCATTATGAAAGCGCCTCATAGTTATACAATGGAAGATACGGTTGAAATTAATTGTCATGGCGGCGTTTTTATGATGAAAAAAATAATGGACGTCGTTTTATGTGCCGGAGCAAAAATGGCGCAGCCGGGTGAGTTTACGAAAAGAGCCTTTTTAAATGGAAGAATCGACTTGTCTAAAGCGGAAGCGGTTATGGATATTATTCATTCCAAAAATGAATTTGCCTTAAAAAGTTCCGTAAGGCAGTTAAAAGGTTCTGTTTCGGAAATTGTGAAAGATTTACGGGATAAAATTATTTATGAGATTGCCTTTATAGAATCGGCTTTGGATGACCCGGAACATATCAGTCTGGATGGTTATCCGCAAAAATTGTATGAGAAAACGGAAGATATTTTAAAAAGATTGAAAAAATTAATTGACTGCGCGGATGACGGAAGAATATTAAAAGAGGGTATTAATACGGTAATTGTAGGAAAGCCAAACGCTGGAAAATCTTCTTTGTTGAATAGGTTGGTTGGAGAAGAAAAAGCGATTGTAACCGAAATAGCGGGAACGACAAGAGATATTTTGGAGGAAACTATTTCTTTTTCCGGTATTACCTTAAATATTACAGATACAGCCGGAATCAGAAATACGGATGACGTCGTGGAAAAAATAGGCGTGGAAAGAGCAAAAAAAGTAGTAAAAGAAGCAGATTTGGTTGTTTATGTCGTAGACGCTTCTATTCCCTTGGATGAAAATGATTTTTCCATTATGAAAATGATAAAGGATAAAAAGACAATTATTCTTTTAAATAAATCCGATTTGGATATGGATGTTACAAAAGAAAAATTAAATACCATGCTTTTTGATATTGACAAAGATTTTTCTGATAATAATATCAAAATGATAAAAACTTCTACAAAAGAAAACGAAGGTATTGATATTTTTACGGGTACGATAAAAAATATGTTTTTTCATGGGGAGTTATCCTCTCATAATGAAATATATATTACCAATATAAGACATAAAGAAGCTATGCAGAATGCTTATGACAGTATGATGCAGGTACAAAAAAGTATAGAAAATGATATGCCGGAAGATTTTTATTCTATTGATTTGATGAGCGCATATGCGTCGCTTGGTGAAATTATTGGAGAAGAAGTCGGCGAGGACTTGGTGAATAAAATCTTTTCAGAATTTTGTATGGGTAAATAATATCGATTTATGATAATATTTACAATGTCCGGCGTAAATATTTGTAGAAAGGGATAAGTATGATGAGTGAAATAAAAGAACAAGTAGACGTGTGTGTAGTTGGAGCAGGACATGCGGGTTGTGAAGCGGCTCTGGCGTGCGCCAGACTTGGTCTTGAAACGGTCATTTTTACGGTCAGCGTTGACAGTATTGCCATGATGCCCTGTAATCCTAATATCGGCGGCACTTCCAAGGGGCATTTGGTAAGAGAAATTGATGCGCTTGGCGGTGAAATGGGCAAAAATATTGATAAGACTTTTATCCAGTCTAAAATGTTGAACCAGTCAAAAGGGCCTGCGGTTCATTCTCTTCGTGCGCAGGCGGATAAGGCGGAGTATTCCAGAGCGATGCGCAAGGTACTGGAAAATCAGGAGCATCTTACGATTAAGCAGATTGAAGTCTGCGAATTATTAGTAGAAGATGGAAAAATAGCGGGGGTGAAGACATTTACCGGAGCGGTTTATCAATGTAAAGCTGTTATTCTTTGTACCGGAACTTATTTAAAGGCGCGCTGCCTTTGCGGGGAAGCGATTACCCATACAGGACCGAATGGCTTACAGGCGGCAAATCATTTAACGGATTCTTTAAAGAGTCTCGGTATTCAAATGCAGAGATTTAAAACGGGAACGCCCGCCAGAATGGATAAACGCTCTATTGATTTTAGTAAGATGGAGGAACAGTTTGGAGATGAAAAAGTAATACCTTTTTCTTTTTCCACTAATCCGGAAGATGTGCAGATTGAGCAGGTTTCCTGTTTTCTTACTTATACGAATGAAAAGACGCATGAGATTATCAGAAATAATTTAGACCGTTCTCCTATTTATGCGGGAATTATTGAGGGAACCGGTCCCAGATATTGTCCGTCTATAGAAGATAAGGTTGTAAAATTTGCGGATAAGGACAGACATCAGGTTTTTATCGAGCCGGAGGGCATACATACCAATGAAATGTATGTGGGAGGGATGTCCTCTTCTTTACCGGAGGATGTGCAGCTTGCCATGTACCGAACTGTTCCCGGACTGGAACATTGTAAAATAGTAAGAAATGCCTATGCGATTGAATATGATTGCATCGATGCGAGACAGTTATATCCGACTTTGGAATTTAAAAATATCAAAGGGCTTTTCAGCGGCGGACAGTTTAACGGCAGCAGCGGTTATGAGGAAGCCGCGGCACAAGGGTTAATAGCGGGAATCAATGCTTCTCTTACAATATTGGGAAAAGAACCTGTTATATTGGACCGTTCGCAGGCTTATATCGGCGTTTTGATTGACGACCTTGTGACAAAAGAAAACAGGGAACCGTATCGGATGATGACTTCCAGAGCGGAGTATCGTCTTTTGCTTCGTCAGGACAATGCGGATTTGAGGCTTCGTAGGATAGGTTATGAAGTCGGGCTTATTTCTAAGGAGCAATATGAAAAAACTTTGCATAAAAAGGATTTGATTGAGAAAGAAATAGAACGCTTAAAAAATACTGTTATCGGCGCTTCCAAAATACATCAGGAATTTTTAATTGCTCATAACAGTTCTTCTTTAAAGACTGCTGCTACTCTTGCAGAATTAATGTGCCGGCCTGAACTTTCTTATGAAATGCTATCGGAAATTGATATGGAAAGAAAACCGCTGCCGGAAGATGTGGTAGAACAGGTGGAGATTGAGATTAAATATGAAGGTTATATTGAAAGACAGATGCGGCAAGTGGAACAGTTTAAAAAAATGGAGAAGAAATTGATTTCGGCGGATTTGGATTATAATGATGTAAAAAGTCTTCGTCTGGAAGCAAGGCAGAAATTGATTGCCTATCAGCCTGTTTCAGTCGGACAGGCTTCCAGAATAGCGGGCGTTTCTCCGGCGGATATTTCGGTTCTGCTAGTGTATCTGGAACAAAAGAAAAATGGAAATTAGAAATATGCATAAGAAACATAAAAATAAAAGAGGTATATAGTTACTGTGGAAAATTATAAATTAAATTCTTTTTATGAAGATTTGAAAGATTTATCTGTTTCTTTAAATGAAGAACAAATTCGTCAGTTTATGAAGTATTATGAATTGTTAGTGGAATGGAATCAGGTTATGAATTTAACCACGATTACTGATTTTGACGAAGTTTGTAAAAAACATTTTATTGACAGCCTTTCTTTTGTAAAAGCATATGATATTTCTACTGTAAAAACTTTAATTGATATCGGAACGGGTGCGGGGTTTCCGGGCATTCCATTAAAAATTGCCTTTCCGCATTTAAAAGTAACGCTGTTGGATTCCCTCAATAAAAGAGTCAATTTTTTAAATACTATTATAAAAGAACTTTCATTAAAAGATATAGAGGCAATCCATGGCAGGGCGGAGGATTTTGCGGGAAAGGGAAAACTCAGGGAACAATATGACATGTGCGTTTCCAGAGCGGTTGCCAATCTTTCAACATTATGCGAGTACTGTATTCCCTACGTAAAAACAGGCGGTCATTTTATTTCCTATAAGTCGGAAAAAATAACGGAAGAAATGAAAAATGCGGGAAAGGCGATTTCCGTTTTAGGCGGCAGACTGGAAAATCAGGTGGAGTTCATGATTCCTCATTCAGATTATTACCGGAATCTTGTTGTGATTTCTAAAATAAAAAAGACTCCTGCCTCTTATCCAAGAAAAGCAGGAGTGCCAACAAAGACTCCTATTATGTAAACCATTTAATTTGTTCCAAAACTTTATCAGGCGCTTCCAACTGCGGGAGATGTTTTGTCTCGGGTAAATATTCAAGTTCAATGGAACTATTATAATATGTATAATTTTCCAATGTTGTTTCAATATCTTTTTTATTAGCTCCGCCTATCATAAGAATACTGTTATTAATTTCTTTGAGCGCATGAATAATATTAGTGTTCGTAAATTTACCGGCGTAACTTATAAAAGAATATTTGGAGGAATAACCAAAGGTCTGGGATGCCTCTAAATAATTTAAGATATATTTTTCTTTTATTTTGGATTTATCATAAAAGTATTCTTTTCTGAAAGTTTTTTCAAAGGAATGCTTTGTATTTAAAATATTATAAATGAAAGTTCCGATAATGGGTGTTTCAAATACTAATTTTAAAAATTTTGTCTGACTGGATGGAATCTGATTTTGACTGTATAAACTTTGAGGATTAATAAAAATAAGTTTATCAAAAAATTCAGGGTTATTATGACATGCCATAATAACAAAAGGAACGGAACTTCCTGTTGCAACAATCGAGGTTTTTTTCTGAATAATATTTTTAATAAAATCAGTTATTAATTGTTCATATAAATTATTAGTATAAGTAATGGATGGCTTATCGGAAAGACCATAGCCTAATAAATCCAAACTGTAAACTTCATGTTTATCCGTGAGGTTATTGATAAGCCGATGAAATTCATAACTTGAACTTCCCACTGTCAGGTCATGAATAAAAAGAAGAGGGCTTCCCTTTCCTTTCTTATCATATCTGATATTGCCGAAACGCCATTTATAATAATAATTTTCCGAACAGGATAATATATTTTTAGAAGTGTACAAAAAGTGGTATACTCTATTTATTATATGAATAGATGTAATTGAGGATGCGGATAGAATTCCGGTGGTAATGAGTTGTTTTTTGTTCATTTTTTTCTCCATGTTAAGTTTTGTTAATAGGTCGCAAGAAAACAAATGCCGCTGGCGCGTCGCTTGTTTTCTGCTTTCTATTATATATAAACATTTTAGTGAGACTCGCAAACCCGCGCTGCGCGCTTTCTGTCCGATATAGCTATCGGACGTTTGCTCGTTAATAGGTCGCAAGAAAACAAATGCCGCTGGCGCGTCGCTTGTTTTCTTTGCTTCCTATTACATTATATAATATATTTGGATTGATTACAAATAGAAATGAGGAGTTGTTTGATGACAGATAATATTAGGGTAATGGTTGTTGACGACCATGTTTTGATGAGGCAGGGAATAAAAAAATTATTGGAGTTTGACAATAAAATAGAAATAGTAGCGGAAGCCGGAAATGGAGTAGAATGTTTGGAAAAGATAAAAGTTTATTTTCCGGATGTTATACTTTTAGATATTAATATGCCTGAAGCAAATGGCATGGAAGTTTTGAAAAGAGTAAGAGAGTATGAAAACAACATAAAAATTATTATTTTGACAGGACATGATGAAATAGATTATTTGGTAAATGCCATTAATCTGAATGTGGACGGATATCTTTTGAAAAGAGTAGATATATCAGAGTTAAAAAAAGCAATTTATTATGTTATGGATAATAAAAAATATATTCAGCCGGAGTTAATTCCTACTTTGAATTATACATTAGCCAATAGAGATTTGAAAAAGGAAAAGGTAGAATCTCTAACAAAGCGGGAAAAGGAAATATTGATTCAAGTGGTAAGTGGAATGTCTAATAAGGAAGTTGCATTGAATTTAGATATCAGTGAGCGCACTGTAAAGAACCATATATCCAATATTTTTAAAAAAATAGAAGTTTCTGATAGAACACAGGCAGCAGTCTTTGCTATAAAAAATAATATTGTAAAATTATAATGTTTCACGTGAAACATTAAATAAATAAAAAATTCTATTCACAAGATAATGTTTCACGTGAAACATATAAATACTAGATATTGTAATAGAAATCGTGAAACATTTTTAATAGAAAAGTAGAAGTCCGTGAAACATTTTTTAAAAGAAATTTCGATAATTTTTTATAGATTATCATATAAAAGCGTGATATAATGAGTGGTAGCGAGCGAGAAAAATGAGTTTACTCATTCAGCAAGCGGCGTAAAAAGTTTTTGTACCATGCGGCAAAAATACCGCAGATTAAGAGAAAGGCAAGATAATGGGAAGAACAATCGCGATTGCAAATCAAAAAGGCGGAGTTGGTAAGACAACGACATCTATTAATTTATCCGCATCATTAGCAGCTAAAGGAAAAAAGGTATTGGTTATTGATATTGACCCGCAGGGAAATACAACCAGTGGCTTTGGTATCGAAAAAAATGATTTGGATAATACCATATATGAATTAATTTTAAATGAATGTTCTATTGAAGAATGTATTTTAAAAGATGTTATTGAAGGAGTTTCCATGATTCCTTCTAATGTAAATTTGGCAGCAGCGGAAATCGAATTAATTGGTATCGATAAGAAAGAATATATATTAAAAAATGAAGTGGACTGGATAAAAGACAGATATGATTTTATTATTATAGATTGTCCTCCCTCTTTGAGTCAGTTGACGATTAACGCTATGACAACGGCGGATACAGTTCTTGTTCCTATCCAATGCGAGTATTATGCTTTGGAGGGATTGAGCCAGTTAATACATACCGTAAATCTTGTAAAAGAGAGATTGAATCCGGAATTGGATATGGAAGGAGTGGTCTTTACCATGTATGATTCCAGAACAAATCTTTCCATGCAGGTAGTGGAAAATGTAAAGAGCCATTTAAATCAAAATGTATACCAGACGGTGATACCAAGAAATATTAGACTGGCGGAAGCACCAAGTTATGGTACGCCGATTAATCTTTATGACCCGAAGTCTGCGGGAGCAGAGGCATATATGCAGTTGGCGGATGAAGTAATCAATAATAAAAAATTTGCTTCATAAATATTTAGAGAAAGGGTATTAAAAAATGGCGGCAAGAGGTTTAGGAAAAGGACTGGATGCACTGATTCCCAATGTGCAGGCGGACATAAAGACAAAGAATACAAATGATAAAGCGGCAGCAGAAAAAGAACCGGAAACAATCGTAAAAATAACAAAGATAGAGCCGAATCGTGAACAGCCCAGAAAGAATTTTGATGAAGATGCATTACAGGAATTGGCGGACTCTATTAAACAGTTCGGTTTATTGCAGCCTATCCTTGTACAGGATAGAAAAACATATTATGAAATTATTGCCGGTGAACGCCGTTGGCGCGCGGCAAAGCTTGCAGGATTAAAAGAAGTTCCTGTTATTATCCGAAATTATACGGAGCAGGAAATTGTCGAAATTTCTTTGATAGAAAATATTCAGAGAGAAGACTTAAATCCGATTGAAGAAGCGCTTGCTTATAAAAGGCTTTTGACGGAGTTTAATTTAAAGCAGGATGAAGTTGCGGAAAGAGTATCTAAAAGCAGAACAGCGGTTACCAACTCCATGAGGCTTTTGAAATTATGTGATGAAGTACAGCAGATGATTATTGACGACATGATTTCTACCGGACATGCCAGAGCATTGATTTCCATTGAAGACCCGGAAGAACAGTATGCTATTGCACAAAGAGTTTTCGATGAAAAAATGAGCGTCCGTGATATTGAAAAGTTAGTAAAAAATTTAAATAAACCGGAAAAACCGAAAAAAGAAATAATAGAAGATAAGAGCCTGGATATTATTTATCAGGATATAGAAGAAAAATTAAAGCAGACTCTTGATACAAAGGTAGCTATTACTTCAAAAGGAAACGGCGCCGGTAAAATCGAAATAGAATTTTACTCACATGATGATTTGGATAAAATTATAGATTTATTATCAAAGTAAAAACTGCGGATTCATATAGGAAAATACAAAGGAGTATAGGAATGAATTATGATTTATTAAAATATATGGGACTTGGCAGTTTTGATATTACCTATATTTTTATTGCCATACTTGCCCTGATTCTTATTTTATTGATTCTTAATATTGTACAAGCAGTAAAGTTAAAGAAATTGACAAATAAATATAAAAAATTTATGTTAGGGAAAAATGCAAAGAATCTGGAAACGGATATTGTGGGTTTATATGAAGATAATAAATTTATTAAAGTTTCCCTTGAAAAAAATAATAAAGATATTCATACTTTATATAAAAGATTTGAAAATGCTTTTCAAAAAATTGGGGTTGTTAAATATGACGCCTTTCAGATGGGCGGACAATTAAGTTTTTCTCTCGCACTTTTGGATGAAAATAATAATGGATTTATTTTAAATTCTGTGCATAGTGCGGAAGGCTGTTATTCTTATACGAAAGAAATTAAGCAAGGCGAGTGTAATATCTCTTTAGGGGATGAAGAGAAAAAAGCGTTGGATATAGCAATGGGGGAATAATGTAGGACTTATGATAAAAAAGGTATGCAAAGTAGATGACTTAACAGGCAGGGAACGTCTGGCCGATAGTGTAATAAATGAAGATTATACAATATTATTAGCTGAGGGAACTCTGTTAAGGGAAGAATATATTGAAAAATTAAAAGAACAGAATATTAAAAAGGTTTATGTATGGGATGAAAAGGATGTTAAAGCCGTTGCCATCTTAAAGGAGAATTTAAAGCAGAATTTTAAATTCAAGGTAAAAGAAATTTTAGAGAAACATACATATTGCCATAATGAAGAATTAATAGAGTTAAGCCAGACGGCAAATCATATTATAACAAATATTCTGGAAGAAGAGGAAGTTGTCAATAAAATATATGATATCAGGGAAAGAAGTTCTGATATCTATGAGCATTCGATTAGTATATGTAGTCTGGCAACGGTAGTTGCGCTGCGTATGGAACTTTCTTCTGAATTGGTACATGACATTGGTGTCGGTTGTTTGCTGCATGATTTAGGTCTGCGGTATCTGACCGTTGATTATACCAATCGCAATATAGAGGAACTGGATGAAATGGAATGTTCGGAATATAAGAAACATCCCGTTTATGGATATTCTGCTGTCCAAGGAGAAAATTGGATTTCCAATGTCAGTAAGAATATGATATTATATCATCATGAAAGAATAGACGGTTCCGGTTATCCGTTAAAAGCATCGGATATTCCATTAGAGTGCCGTATTATTCAGGTATGTGACGCATTCGATGAAATGATATGCGGTATCGGCTGCGAGAGAGTAAAAGTTTATGAAGCGGTCGAGTATCTGAAAAACTTTAAAGATGTTAAATTTGATGGTAGAATAGTAGATGTATTTTTGGAATTTACCGCGGTATATCCTGCCGGAACTTATGTAAGGACAAATGAGGGCGAAATTGGAATTGTGCTTCGCCAGAACAAGCAGTTTCCGGGAAGACCCGTTATCCGTATTATAAAAGATAAAGACGGAAATTTGGTGGATGTGATAAAAGACTTGTTGGTTGTGAACAATATTTATATTAAAGAGGTCATAGGTTAAGAATATTTAAACTAAGGAAATTGTAGTAATGGATGAACACGTAAAAAATAGAATAGCAAAACATTGGGATAATCAAACAAATAATAATATAAAAAAATTTAGGACCAGATGGTGGGATTCCCCTACAATTATTAGACATGTTAATCAAACAATTTGTGGAGAGCTTTTAGATGGTTGGAATGCCGGAGGAATAAAATTACTTCAGCAGACATTCAATGCGGGGGGGGCAGAATGTGCTCTGTCGATTGGATGTGGAACAGGAAATAAGGAAATGATGTTGTTGGAAAATAATCTGGTTCAGAATTTTATGTGTTTTGAATTTTCAACAGAACGGATTTCAGAAGGGAAAAAAATTGCCCAAGAAAAAGGATTGCAAGATAGGATTTCATTTTTTAATGAAGATTTTTTTGAGTCTGAATATGCAAATATGAATTATGACTTTATCTTTTGGGATAATAGTCTGCATCATATGATGAATACTTATAGGGCTATAGAAAAATCATATGAAGTTTTAAAGCCGGGAGGTATTTTTTTCTGTAATGATTTTATAGGAAAAAATCAATTTCAATGGTCTGATATGGAATTGGCAATCGTAAATGGAATAAGAGCAACTTTAGAAGAGGGCATATTTCAAAAGAGCAATGGAGAAATTTATGCAAGGATAATTAATAGACCAAGTATAGAGGATATGAATGCAAGCGACCCATCAGAAGCGGCGGATTCTGAATCTATTATTCCGGCAATAGAAAAAATATTTTTGAATCCGATTATTATTCCTACCGGGGGATTAATATATCATCTTTGTTTAAATGGTATTTTAAGTAATATGGAAGAAGACAGTGATTTATTGAAGCATTTATTAGATATGGATGATGAGACTATTAAAATGGGATTATCTCAATATGCATTTATACTAGCACGTAAATAAAGGGAAAAGGAGTAACTTGAAAAATGATAGACATCAAATTTTTAAGAGAAAATCCTGAGATTGTAAAAGAGAATATTAAAAAGAAATTTCAGGATGCCAAATTGGGATTGGTGGATGAAGTAATAGAACTGGATGCAGAGGTAAGAAAAGCACAACAGGAAGCAGATGATATCCGTGCTAACAGAAATAAGATTTCCAAAGAAATCGGCGCATTGATGGCACAGGGTAAAAAAGAAGAAGCGGAAGCAAAAAAAGCAGAAGTATCCGCAAATGCAAAACGTCTTGAGCAACTGGAAGAAAAAGAAAACGAACTGCGGGAAAAAATCAAAAAGGATATGATGACGATTCCCAATATTATCGACCCGTCCGTTCCCATTGGAAAAGACGATTCTGAAAATGTTGAAGTGAAAAAGTACGGTGAGCCGGTTGTTCCCGATTTTGAGATTCCGTATCATACGGAAATTATGGAGAGATTTAACGGTATTGATATGGACGCTGCCGGCAGGGTTGCCGGAAATGGTTTCTATTATCTGATGGGCGATATCGCAAGACTTCATTCCGCGGTAATCGCTTATGCAAGAGATTTTATGATTGACAGAGGTTTCACTTACTGCGTACCGCCTTTTATGATTCGCAGCGCGGTTGTTGACGGTGTTATGAGTTTTGCGGAAATGGACGCCATGATGTATAAAATCGAGGGAGAGGATTTATATTTAATTGGTACGTCGGAACATTCCATGATTGGTAAATTTATTGATACCATTATTCCGGAGGAAAAACTTCCGCAGACATTGACAAGCTATTCTCCCTGTTTTAGAAAAGAAAAAGGCGCGCACGGTATCGAAGAACGCGGTGTATATCGTATTCACCAGTTTGAAAAACAGGAAATGATTGTTGTCTGTAAGCCGGAGGAATCTCCAATGTGGTTTGACAAATTGTGGCAGAATACGGTAGACTTATTCCGTTCCATGGATATTCCGGTCAGGACGATTGAATGCTGCTCCGGCGACCTTGCTGATTTAAAGGTAAAATCTTATGACGTGGAAGCATGGTCTCCAAGACAGAAAAAATATTTTGAAGTCGGAAGCTGCTCCAATCTTGGAGACGCGCAGGCAAGAAGGCTGCGGATTCGTATTAATGGTAAAGATGGAAAATATTTTGCACATACATTAAATAACACGGTTGTTGCGCCGCCGAGAATGTTGATTGCATTTTTGGAAAACAATTTATGTGAGGACGGTTCCGTGCGTATACCGGAAGTGCTTCGTCCTTATATGGGTGGAAAATCCAAGATAAGCTAAAGTTTATTTTGGATTTAAGATAAGGAATAAAGGGAGGTGAAATCGATGCATAAATATATGCGGGCTATCGGTTTTAGCAAACTGTCTGACAGACAAGAACAGCAGAAATTAATAACAGATATTATTTTAAGTGCAACGCATCGTACTTATACAGCTAATGGCGATGAAACGATACTTGCAGAATTTTGCGAAGATTTCGCTGAGAATATGGGTATTGCCGTCTGTGGAGAATTTGACGCGGATGATAAATTCACATATGATTATTATTACCCGTACTTAAGAGGCAGGGGAATCAGTTCTTATGAAGATGTTTCCGTGGAACGTCATGCGGAAAAAGAATCTTATGCCGGTATTTGTGATGATATCAAGGTAGGAGTTAGTTTAATTTTCTATTTGCAGAATATGATACCATATGTAAAGGCACAGTATATGGATATGCTTCCTATCAAAGGAACAACGCTTACACTGTCTGCCCTTTCCATTAAAGGAACTATTATTCTTCCGATTATAAAAAACGAAAGAGAAGTGCAGAGGGTAGAAAAGGCATCCCGTAACCGCAGCCAACTGATTGCAGCGGCAAGACAGGGGGATGAGGAAGCGATTGAAAGTCTGACTTTGGAAGATATGGATACTTATACGTCGATTTCCAGAAAGATATTGACAGAAGATGTTTTTAGTTTAGTTGATACTTACTTTATGCCATATGGAGTAGAATGCGACCAGTACTCTATTTTAGGTGAAATTTTAGAATATTCCACGACTATAAATAAATTAACGGGCGAGCAGATTTACTTAATGAAAATAAGCTGTAATGATTTACAATTTGATATTTGTATTAATGCCATGGACTTATACGGCGAACCCCAGATAGGACGCAGGTTCAAAGGCATTATCTGGATGCAGGGATATATCAATTATCCAATGGTATAGTTAAGGGCAGTTGGTAATACGTTCTCGTAGCTCAGTTGGATAGAGCACTCGCCTCCTAAGCGAGGGGTCGGAGGTTCAAATCCTCTCGGGAACGCTTAAAAGGGTGTAAATTCTGATAACGGATTTGCACCTTTACATTTAACATAAGGATGTCTCGCAAAGCGTGGCATCCGTTGTTTATTATAAAGGAAATGATATGAATTATATTATTTTAGATTTAGAGTGGAATCAAAGTAATACGGGAAAAGAAGAAATATGTAAAACACTGCCTTTTGAGATTATTGAAATTGGTGCAATTAAGTTAAATGAACATCGTCAAAAGACAGATGAGTTTAACGAATTGATAAAACCGCAGATTTATCATGAAATGCACTATTATACAAAGAAGCTGATTCATTTACAGATGGAGGAGCTAAAAAATAAAAGGACATTTCCGGAAGTAATGAGAGAGTTTCAAAGATGGTGGGGGGAAGATTACATTTTCTGTACCTGGGGGCCTTTGGATTTAACGGAACTACAGAGAAATATCCGCCAATACCGGATGGAACCTCTTGCGGACAGGCCTTTTGCGTTTTTGGATGTGCAGAAGCTTTTCAGCATTGCGTATGAGGATGGAGCATCCAGAAGATCGCTGGAATATGCGATTGATTTTTTGAATATCGAAAAAGACATCCCTTTTCACAGGGCGCTTAGTGACGCTTATTATACCGCAAAGGTATTGGCTCTTTTGGATGAGAAATATCTGGGAAACTATTCCTTTGACGTTTTCCATATTCCGGATGATAAAGAAAAAGAGATACATGTACTTTTCAACAATATACCGGAAGAAACCTATAAGAAATATATTTCTAGAGGATTTGATGATAAAGTAAAAGCGATGAGCGATAAAAACGTTACCAGCACAAGATGTTATCTGTGCCGGAAAAATCTGCGAAAAAAAATCCGCTGGTTTTCGCCGAATGGGAAGCACTATTATAGTGTGTCCTATTGCGATAAACACGGGTATATGAAATCCAAAATTCGCATCCGCAAGGCAGAAAATGAACAGGTATATGTGGTGAAGACGGATAAATTTATTTCCGAAGATGATGTAAAAAATATTGAAGCAAAAAAAGAACATGCAAAACAGCAGCGAAAGGAAAAAAGAATCGCTAGAAATCAAAATCATCGAAATTAGAACGAACGCGTTCTTTGCGGTAATTTTTTCTGTTTACGCGGTTTTTCCGGCGTCTTGCATTGTTGCGGTTATTGATAAGGGCATGGATGATAAAAATACAGATAATGATTGTTCCGGCAATTAAAATACCGATTAACGCCTTTTTAATATTAATGAAAATCGTATTGTCTTCATCTGTAGAGGTATCGGTTTTTTCTGTGGTAATATCCGCTGCCTGCGGTTCTGTGTTGAACTCATACGTGGATTCCGTATATTCGGCAAGATTGACATAGGCGCTGCCGACATATGTTCCGTTGTAAGTATAGTTGATTTCCGCAACATGGTTGTCCTGTGTCATTTCATAATTAATCGTAGAATCCAAGTCGGAGAAATCCGCCATATTGGGAACGATGACATAGCTGCCCGCATCAATGGATAAAATAGGCTTGGAACTGCCGAAAATATCATTATCGGCCTGGAAAAAATGGATATTGTCAATATTAAATTTTGCTTCATTATCGGCAACGTTAAGCACCTGAAAATTTTGGAAACCATAGTCAAATAATTCGATGGTGTCACTGAACTGATTCGGCGATTCCTCTTTGAGAACAACACAGATTAATTTCATGCCGTTTTGTTCCGCACAGGTAACAAGCGTTTGTCTCGCTTCGTCCGTGTAACCGGTTTTACCGCCTAAGATACCATTATAGGAAATTTCGCCGGTGATTAATTGATGCTTATTTTTCTCATAAAAATCATCCGGCTGCGTTGCAGTCGGCTCGAAATGATAACGCGCCGTATTGCCTATTTTACAAAGCATTTCATTTTGAAAGAAAGCCTTGGAAATAAGAGCTAAATCGTAAGCGGAAGTATAATGGTCAGCATCGGGAAGTCCATTTGTATTTGTAAAATGGGAATCCGTACAGCCAAGTTCCTCTGCGCGCTTATTCATTAAAATAATAAAGTCATCAATAGTGCCGCTGACATACTCCGCCGCCGCATTTGCCACTTCGTTTGCCGAAGCCACCATAATACCATAAAGACATTCCTCTAATGTGATAGATTCGCCCACGTCCATTCCCATATTGGAGCCGCCGACGGGAACAGTGAAAACGGCTTCGTGGCTAAATGAAACCATATCGTCCAAATCGCCGTTTTCCATAGCGATTAAGGAAGTTAGAATTTTAGTAGTGCTTGCAGGATATAATTTCTCATGGATATTTTTTTCATAAAGAATAACGCCGGTATTGGCTTCCATCAAAATAGCGGATTGTGCGCTGATTTGCGGACCGGTCGGCCAGTTTTCTATTTCGTTGGACTGTATCGGGAGCAGTTTTCTTGCTTCCGCCTCGGCAGCCAATTCTTCCAAGGTTGCATAAGCCGTCAGTTCATAACTATGAAAAAGATATGTGATTAAAAAAACGGTAAGAAAACAAAGCGATATCGTTTTTTTCTTCTTAATAAAATACATGAATAAATCGAACCTTTCTATATAGGAAAGCAATAATTATTATTTTAGGAAATATACTTTACTATCATACACTATTTTACAGGAAAACTGAATATTTTTTACTTGATTTTTTAATGACTTTTTATGACAATATAGAAAAGGCAGGATTATTATGAGATTACGAAACGTTACAGGCTCGAAGGAAGCAATCGGAACAAGCCGTTTTGTCGTGCAAAATCCGAAGAAATATAAGAATCGCTGGCGGGAATTATTTGGCAATACGAAGCCGGTGCATATTGAAATCGGCATGGGAAAAGGGCGTTTTATCACGGAAATGGCAAAACGCAATCCGGATATTAACTATGTTGGAATCGAAAAATACTCCAGCGTTTTGATTCGCGCAGTCCAGAAAATGGAAATAGAAGAACTTCCCAATCTTTATTTTATCCGCATGGATGCGGAAGAGATTACGGAAGTATTCGGACAGGCGGAGGTTGGTAAAATTTATTTAAATTTTTCTGACCCGTGGCCGAAAGACAGACATGCCAAAAGAAGACTGCCATCCCGTGAATTTTTAAACAGATATAGAGAAATACTATCCGCAGAGGGAAATCTTGAATTTAAAACGGATAACAGAGAATTGTTTCTGTTTGCCTTAGAGGAAGTGGAGCCTGCCGGCTGGCAGTTAGAAAAAGTAACCTATGACCTTCATCATGATGAAGATATGATGAAAGACAATGTAATGACGGAATATGAAGAAAGATTTTCCGCAAAGGGAAATCCTATTTATAAATATGTAATAAAATAATGCTTATCGAAAGGAGAAAACAATGGAATACACATTTACAACTGCAAATTTTGAAGAAGAGGTTCTTTCGTCCGATATTCCCGTATTTGTAGATTTTTATGCGGACTGGTGCGGCCCGTGTAAAATGATGGCGCCGATTGTAGAAAAACTGGCGGAAAAATACGATGGAAAATTAAAGGTAGGAAAGTGTGATACGGACAAGGAAGGAGAACTTGCAAAACGGTATAGGATTATGTCAATTCCCACAATGATGATTTTTGCAGGCGGTGAAATTAAGGAAACAATGATAGGAGCGCAGCCGCAGACAGAGCTGGAAAAGAAAATAGAACAGATAATAGAATAGATAATAAAAATTTTATAAATTCACGGCTTTTTTCTAAAAACCCACAATAATCATATGGAAAGTAGCGGTTTAGTAACAATTTGTTATGTAAAATAAACTCTGTAAAAGGGGAATAAATATTCAGGAAAGAAAATATTCGCTGATATATATCATGCGGATATCAGAAAAGATTTTATTTAATGTACAGTGGCAGAAAAACATTCCTTTCTTTCCTGGCGGTTGGGAGGGAGCAGGGCCATGCTCCCTTTCAGTTGTTTTGAATAGCAGTCTTAAAACTATCATAAAAAATATAAAAGCCTTGAACATATCAAAGTTTCAAGGCTTTTTAGTACATAAAACTAGACTGAAACATATGGAAATATTCATAAAAATCGGGGTGACGTGATTCGAACACGCGGCCTCTACGTCCCGAACGTAGCGCTCTACCAAGCTGAGCCACACCCCGCCGTCATACGGACAATTAAGATAATACAATATTTTATACCGGTTTGTCAATATTGGATATAAAAGAAATTAAATTATAAAAAGAGGGAAAATGAGATTGTATTTAAAATGATTTGCAGATATACTAAGTGGAAAGAATAAATTCTTCCAGCTTAGGAAAGGAATAAGGGTGTAAACATGAGAAACGGTAACGGCAACGATAAAAAAATGGAAACGCAGATTGAAAAGCTGTTGAAAAAACTTACCTTGGATGAAAAAATTGCCATGATTCATGCGGCAGGGCTTTTTCAGACGGGAGCGGTAGAAAGACTGGATATTCCGCCTTTAAAATGTTCCGACGGACCTATGGGAGTCAGATGCGAATTTCATAATGAAAGATGGATTCCGACAGGAAATAATGATGACAATGTAACTTATATACCGAGTAACAGCGCGCTTGCGTCCACCTGGAATCCGGAACTTGCCCATCAATCGGGCCGGGTTTTGGGAGAGGAAGCGAGAGGACGCGGCAAGGATGTTATTTTAGCGCCCGGCATTAACATCAAAAGAGACCCGTTATGCGGCAGAAATTTTGAATATATGAGCGAAGACCCGAAACTGACGGCGACGCTTGCCGTACCGTTTATTAAGGGCGTACAGGAAAACGACGTGGCTGCCTGCGTCAAACATTTTGCCTGCAACGTACAGGAAACGGACCGTTTGATGGTAGATACGATTGTAGATGAAAGAACATTATATGAAATTTATCTTCCCGCATTTAAAGCGGCAGTGAAAGAGGGCGAAGTTTATTCCCTGATGGGTGCATATAATAAGCTCAACGGAACGCATTGCTGTGAGAATAAGGAATTACTGGACTTTATTTTACGCGAAGAGTGGGGATACGATGGCACGGTAATCAGCGACTGGGGCGGCGTACATAAAACGAAAGAAGCGGCGGAAGTTACGATGGATGTGGAAATGTCGGTATTCCCCGATTTTGATAATTATAAATTTGCCAATCCGTTAAAGGAAGCCATTGCAAAAGGAGAAGTTTCGGAATCGGCAGTAGACAGAAAAGTCCGTAATATTCTTCGCATGATGTTCCGCCTGAAAATGATAGGAAAACATAAAAATACAAGGAAAGCGGGAACATATAATTCTCTTGCACATAGAGAGGCGGTATACCATACGGCAAAAGAGTCCATGATTCTTTTGAAAAATGAGAAAAAAAAGCTGCCTTTACATAAAGATAAAATAAAAAAGATTGCCGTCATCGGACAAAATGCGGCTAAAATTCACTCGGATGGCGGCGGCAGCGCAGAGATTAAGGCGCTCTATGAGATTTCACCGTTAATGGGTATCAAAACATATTTAGGCGGTAATGCAGAAGTTATTTATACGCCCGGATATTATGTGCCGGAAAAACCAAAAACTTTCGACCATAACTGGCAGGAAAAAAGTCTGGACGAGCTGTTGGAAGATGCAAGCGCAGGCGTTGCCGTAAGGGATGAGAGCCAAATGGAGCCGAACGAAGAAAGACTTCGCAAAGAAGAGGAAGAAAAAGAGGCGCAGAAGGAAAAAGAGGCACAGCTTGTTCATGAAAAAAATATAAAATTATTTGAGAAAGCTCTTGCACTGGCAAAGGAAGCGGACGAAGTTATTTTTGTCGGCGGGCTGAATCATAATTTCGACAGTGAAGGATTCGACAGGGAGGATATGAAACTTCCCTTTGAACAGGATTTGTTGATAGAGAAGCTTCTGGAAGTAAGAAAAGATGCGGTAATTACATTAATAGGAGGCTCTCCTGTGGAAATGCCGTGGCGTAACAAGGCGGAAACGATTTTGTGGAGTTATTATGCCGGTATGGAAACGGGGAACGCTTTTGCAAAAATTATTTTCGGGGAAGTAAATCCGTCCGGCAAACTGGCGGAGACATTCCCGGTCAAATATGAAGACTGCGCTACGGCTAAGAACGGACAGTCCGGCAAACGCGGAAGCATCAGTCTGTCGGAAGGTTTATATTATGGTTATCGTTATTATGATAAAGAACGGATTGCGCCTGCTTTCTGTTTTGGACACGGACTGTCTTATACGGATTTTGACTATCGTAATCTGACCTTGAAACAGGAGAAAGATGGCAGTAAAATAGTAAAGGTAACTTTTAGCGTGAAAAATACAGGTAAAAGAGCGGGAGCGGAAATCGCGCAGGTTTATATTGCGCCGATTGCGCCGAAAGCAGACCGTCCGGTAAAGGAATTGAAGGCGTATAAAAAAATCCAGCTTCAGCCCGGCAGGTCGGGAAAAGTGACGCTGACATTATCGCCGCAGGATTTTGCATATTTTGATACCGATATTCATGATTTTATCGCGGACGCGGGAGATTATGAGATTCTTGTGGGCGCATCCTGTGAGGATATTCGCTTGCGCGGTCTTTGTACATTGGCATAAATAGACTAAATGGATAAAGTATAAATTTATTCCTTTTTGTATATTCTAATTTCTGTACCATTAGAAAAATACAGAAAGGAATGAAACAATATGGATTATAATCAGTTGACTTTCGGATATAATTATGGCCTGACAAGCGGTCTGGAGGATGCCGTTGCTATATCAGGCGGTGGTTATGACAATATGTCCGATGATGAAAAAAGAGAATATATAGAAAGACATAGAAGTATATTATCGAAAAGCGAATTGGACAGATTAACCGCTTCTTTAGGCGGAGAGGAAGATGACAATCCGCATTTTGAAGACCCGTCGTCGTCTATTTTCCGGGGACCGGGCATAGGGTAATGTGAAAGGAGTCCGGGTACAGAATGGATGTACGGATACAGCTACCACAAAAAGTACGCTATATTATAGAAACAATTCAGGCAGCAGGCTACGAAGCCTATGCGGTGGGAGGCTGTATCAGGGATTCCATTCTGGGGAAAGAGCCTGATGACTGGGATATTACTACTTCTGCGACGCCCCGGGAAGTTAAAAAGCTGTTTCACAGAACCATCGATACGGGTATTAAGCATGGAACCGTTACCGTAATGATGGATAAGGAAAGATTTGAAGTCACAACTTATCGCATTGACGGAGAATATGAGGATGGCCGCCACCCGAAAGAGGTAACTTTTACGTCACAGTTAAGCGAAGATTTACGGCGCCGGGATTTTACCATCAATGCGATTGCTTATAATGAACAGGATGGGCTGATTGATATTTTTGAAGGCATACAGGATATGGAGCGGAAAGTTATCCGCTGCGTTGGCGATGCCAGGGAGCGTTTTACCGAAGACGCGCTGCGCATGATGCGTGCCGTGCGTTTTTCCGCGCAGTTAGGCTATACGATAGAAGAAGAAACGAAAAAGGCCATAAAAGAACTTGCACCCACGCTGCAAAATATCAGCGCGGAGCGGATTCAGACGGAATTGGTAAAACTGCTTGTATCAAAACACCCGGAGGACATCAGAACTGCATATGAAACCGGCATTACCGCCCAGATATTGCCGGAATTTGACATCTGTATGGAAACGAAGCAGAACAACCCCCATCATTGCTATAATGTGGGGGAACATATCATACATACGCTTATCTTTGTAGAGCCGGATAAGGTACTGCGGCTGGGAATGTTTTTTCATGACATTGGAAAACCGCAGACATTGACGATTGATGAGAAAGGGATTACCCACAACCACGGTCATGCAGCCGTCGGGGAGGAAATGACCGTAAAAATTTTAAAAAGACTGAAATTTGATAACGATACGCTCGATAAGGTCAGGAAACTTGTAAGATACCATGACCGGAAGATAGAATTGTCCGCAAAAAGCGTGAGACGTGCGGTAAATACGATAGGCGAAGATATTTTTCCGATGCTGTTTGCCGTGAAGTATGCGGACATTATGGCGCAGAGCGATTATCAAAGGGAAGAAAAATTACGGGAATTGGAAACGCTTCGAGAAATTTATGATAAAATACTGGAAAGAAAAGAATGTTTTTGTTTGAAAGATTTGGCGGTATCAGGCAGCGATTTGATTGCGGCGGGCATGGAGCCGGGAAAGGAAATTGGAGTAACGCTTCATAAATTACTGGAAGATGTGTTGGAAAATCCGGAACATAACCAAAAAGAGTATTTGCTTTCTCTTTTGCCGTCACGAGATTAACCGACAAAAAAAACATACTTTTCCATACTTTCTCATAAGATAGGATAGACGAGGAACTGGTATGGGGGGTATTTTCGTGAATGACAGAGCGGTCAGTTTGTTTGAAAACTATGAAATAGAAGTGAAACGTACCTGGAAAGGACGCGGGGCGATTCTTTGTGAATCGGATAAAGGGCTTTTTATTTTAAAAGAATATCACGGTCCTATGAATAAGATTTATTTTCAGGATGCCTTATTGAAACATATTAAGGAGGCAGGATTTTCGTATGCGGAGTCTATTCTGAAGACAAAAGAAGAAGAACTGATTGTTTATGACCAGGATAGAATTCCTTATATTGTTAAGAGTTATTTTGAAGGAAAAGAATGCAATAATAGAGAGATACAGGAATGCAAAAATGCCGTCCGCGTTCTTGCAAAATTACATAACTGCTCCGATTTGTCGGATTGGGAGGAATTGACTTCCCAGCCGGTGTTCCGCATTGAGAGAGAATATGAAAAGCACAATAAAGAATTAAAAAAAGTGCGCCGTTTCCTGCGGGAAAAAAGCCAAAAAACGGCTTTTGAGATATACCTGATGGAACATTATGATTATTTTTTCGATATTGCATTGCAAGTTACGGGGGAAATGCATTATTATATATATGATGGGAAAACAAAAAAACAGGATGGATTTCCTGAATTTTCTATTGTATGTCATGGCGATTACCAGTATCATAATATTATACAGACAGCAGACGGCATGGCATTAATCAATTTTGAAAAATGTGTGCGGGATAATCCGCTCAGGGATTTATACCTTTTCATGCGCAAGCTGCTGGAAAAAAATAATTGGCTGCTGACGCTTGGCGATACGCTTTTATGCGCGTATGATGAGGTAAGGACATTATCGGAAAAAGATTATATGCAGCTATATTATCGTTTTGCATATCCGGAGAAATTTTGGAAGATTGTAAATTTTTATTATAATTCCGGGAAAGCATGGATTCCGGGGCGTAATATGGAAAAACTGGAGAAACTTCTCGCACAGGAGAAGATGAAGCAGGAATTTCTGGAAACGATTTTTAAAAAGCAGTAAAATATCCAAACCCGTATAGTAAGAGAAAGGCATGGTTATATATGATGAATACGATGTACAAGAGATTATCGGTCATTACAACAGCTTTTATGATATTGACATTGACAATTACCGGATGCACTTCCCAGGCAAGCAATATCGGCCTTGCCAGGGAAAAAGACCCAAATGCCATAGGAACGGATTTTGTTGTGGCGGAAGTTGGAAGTTATGACTCCGCAGATACGGCAGTTGTTGTATCGACCGATATGGAAAACGGATATGTTGTTTTTATGAATATTGCGACGGGAAAACAGTATACATTGTCGTACGACGGAACAACTTACGTGAAAGACAGACATAATGGTCCTATGACAATATCACAGATTAAAGAGGGCGATATTGTAGATATTACTTTTTTAAAGAGTAAAAAGAGACTTGCCAGCGTACAGTTGTCGCCGGATTCATGGGTATTGGATAACATAGGGAACTATGATTTAGGTGGAAAAAATAAAACAGCGGAAATAGGTTCCAGTACTTATTCTCTGCCGGATGAAGCAATGATTTTGTCAGAAGGCAGACGAGCGGAAATGATGGAGATTATTGATAGTGATATTCTGACAGTCAGCGGTATCGACCATACCATCTACAGCGTCAATGTAGAAAGAGGCCATGGATATTTGCGCCTGTCCAATGAGCAGGCATTGATTGGCGGCTGGATAGAGGTCGGCAATGCGGTTGTGCAGCGCATTACAGAGGACATGCTGTTAGCAGTGCCGGAGGGCAGCTATCAGGTATTGCTTTCCAATGAAAACGCAAGCTGTGTCAAAGAGGTAGTCATTGAAAGAAATAAAGAAGTTGTACTGGATGCAAGCGACCTTGAAATTTTGCAGAATAAAACGGGTAAGATTCTGATTTCCGTAAATCCGCCTACGGCAAGCGTAAGGGTTGACGGAGAGTTAATTGATACAAGCGAGGAAGTGGAACTGACCTACGGCATCCATCAGATTCGTCTCGAGGCCGAAGGCTATCAGACCATGACGAAATATATTCAGGTTGGTTCTGAATATGCCAGCATAAACTTTATTATGGAAGAGGGAGAGACGGAAGATGAAAACAGCGTCAGCGATAATAGCAGCGTTGACGATATTGCAAACGCGGTAACAGGCAACAGAGTTTATATTGATGCGCCGCAGGGTGTAGAGGCATACCTTGACGGTAATTATGTAGGGGTTACGCCAATCAGTTTTACAAAGGTGACAGGAGACCATACGATTACATTAAGTAAGAGCGGTTACGTGTCTAAGAGTTATACGATTTACCTTTATGATGACGGAGAAGATATTACGTATTCCTTTGCAGATTTGGAATCGGAGGATGAGACAGTCAGTGGCAGCAGGAGGAGCAGTAGAAATTCGACCTCAACCTCGAAATCTTCTACCTCTACAAAAAATATAGAAGAGTACAGTGTTACTGTCAAAGTGAAAGAGGAACAGGAAGTAGATATATATATTAAAAAGGATGACAGCGACGAGTATAAATATATTACTTATGGTAATGAAGCAAGTTTTAAAGTAGAAAGAGGAAGTTATACAATTAAGTTAGAAAAAGAGGGTTATCGAACCTGTATCAGACCGGTCATAATTAATACGAATAAAACGTTCAATTTTTCAGCGCTGCTATTAGGAGCGGAGGACGTGAGTAGTGAGGAGAAATTGAAAACTTTCTTTTTAGGAAGTGAAAGTGAAAAGTTTGTTGAAGAAGAGGATAATGAAACTAAGAGTTTTAAACTTGCTATGACAGAGAGTGATGAGCCTGTTGAACTTTTCATTTCCTCAACCGATAGTTTTTCACCTGATTTAGTTCAATGGATTTGTAATGGAAATGCTGTGCATATAAGTAGCACTGAAACCGGTAGTATATTAGTTGAGGCGAAAGAAAAAGGAACTGCCGAGATTGTGGTAATGGTTAAAATAGGAGATAACGCTAAAAAATTTATTTGTGAAGTCACAATAGAGGAAGGGAATGAGGAGCCGATTAATCCGGATGACCCGACAAAACCAACAGACCCGGATGATACGAAAGAACCTGACGATTCGGACGAAGATGATAAAAAGGATGAAAAGCCAAACCCGGATGACTTAGAGAATCCAACTGACCCGACATCACCGGATAAAAGTGATAAAAAAGACCCGGAAAATCCGGGTGGAAATGATAACGGAGATTTGGAAGGTGGAAACAACTCTGGCAGCGAGGGCGGTTCTGAAAACGGAAGCAACATCGGAACCGGTAATGGTTCAGGCGGCGGGAACAATGCCGGAGGTAATAGCAGTTCAGGTGTTGGAAACAACACTGGTAACGAGGGCAGTTCAGACGGCGGGAACGATACTGGAAATAACGACAATATAACCGAATCTGAAGACATTAGCGGTGAGAATCCCGGCGAAAGCAAACCTGAAAGTATTAGTGTAGGAACAGGAATACAAAAGACAGTAAGAAAAAAATAGTTTAGAACATAAAATAATTATATTGCAGTTAAAATTTGCATATGCTATAATGCCAATAGGCAAAAGAGATGGCAAGTCCATGAAAACAAAGAACGAATCCCCAAACCGTAGTTGCGTACAGTTTGGGGATTCTTCTTTTCTTTTTATAGTGGCAAAGCACCCACTAGGCTATTTGTTGTCCTTTTGGTCACTATCTAACCATTTGATGATGTAGTGGCAGACTACACCAGCCGTAACAGTGACTAAGAAAGAGATGACAATATCCATAAAAACACCTCCTCCCGTTGTCGGGTATTGGTCGGACAACAAAGGAATTATAGCATAATTTTACTTTACATAACACATAAAATATGTACAATCTGTTAAAAAACCTTTAAAATACGGCAAATATGGCTTTTTTACTTGACAAGTGATGAAAAAACGATTATAACTAAACATAGATGTTTCAAAAAGGAGACTTCTAAAGAAAATATAACTCATAAAGAGGAGGAGTTAAAATGAACAAGACAGAATTAGTAGCAGCTATGGCTGATCAGGCAGGATTATCCAAAAAAGATTCAGAGAAAGCATTAAAAGCATTCACGGATGTTGTTGCAGCTGAATTGAAAAAGGGTGGAAAAGTACAGTTAGTTGGTTTTGGTACTTTTGAAGTTGCTGAAAGAGCAGCAAGAGAAGGAAGAAATCCTCAGACTGGCGCGGTTATGAAAATTCCGGCATCTAAAGCGCCTAAGTTCAAAGCTGGTAAGGCTTTAAAAGATTCTATCAACTAATAGAACTTTATTGAACACATGAGAAAAGAACCTGTATATGCACTGCATAATACAGGTTTTTCTTTGTTTAACAATCTATATTTAACAGAAAATTATGCTGCGGCGTAAAGAAAGGGATTAAGTGGGATTAATATGAGATTAGACAAGTATTTGAAAGTTTCCCGTTTGATTAAGCGGCGTACCGTTGCCAATGAGGCATGTGATGCGGGAAGGGTTTTTATTAACGATAAACCGGCGAAAGCGTCTGCAAACGTTAAGGCGGGTGATATTATTACAATTCAATTTGGCAATAAAGAAGTAAAGGTGGAGGTATTAGACGTTCAGGAAACAGTACGCAAAGAAGAGGCAAAGGAACTGTTCCGTTATCTTACGTAAAGAGCGGGTAATATCCGCAAAAAGAGATTATCCGCATATTTTCCCGATTCCGTGCATACATTTAACTGGAAGAGATTTCAGGGAGGGTATGTATGGAAGATTTAAATAATATTAATAAAAAAGCCCATAAGCTGATGCTCACGAATAGAAGGACATGTACTATCAGCGGCGTAAATGATGTATTGTCTTTTGATGTTAATGAGATTTTACTGGAAACTGAGCAGGGGATGTTAATGATAAAAGGAAACGAACTTCATGTCAGCAGATTGTCTTTAGATAAAGGAGAAGTAGATATTGACGGCCGGATAGACAGCCTTACCTATTCGGAGACGGCCGGGTATGGTTCTAAGGGAGAATCCTTATTGGCAAGATTGTTTAAGTAAAAAGAAAATTTACTTCGTAAATTATTTAAAGGGGAATTGCCGGATATATGAGTCAGGACATCATACAGGAGGTTACGTTTTTTTGGCATTCTATTTTCATGGGCGTCGTTATTACCTTTGTCTATGATTGGCTTTTGATTCTCAGGAAACTGATAAAACATAATACTTTTTGGATATCGCTTGAGGACTTCTTTTTTTGGATTGCCTGCGGGCTGGGTGTTTTTTATATGCTCTACCGGGAAAACAACGGCGTGCTTCGATGGTTTACCATATTAGGAGCCATGATTGGAATGATACTTTATAAGTGCCTGGTCAGCAAAATTTTTATACATATTATGTCAACGATTATATACAAGATAATGTGGTGTGTTTTTCGTGTACTACAAGTTCTAGTAAAACCCATAAAATGGCTGGTTTTCAAACTGCTAAAATTGACAAACTTTTTGAAAAAGAAAATAAAAAAATGTCAAAATTTCATAAAAAATAAGTTGACGGTTTGCATAAAATTGCTTAAAATGGTTTTATGTAAACATTAAAGAAGGTATTGGAGATTTGTATGGCAAGAAGAGTAGCATACCGTAAGAAACGGCAAAATAAGGCAGGCATGCTTTTGGTAACGATGGTCGTGTTAATGATGATGGTGGTGGTGACCATCAAGAGTGTGGAGCTTCAGGGCAAGAGGGAGGCATACGCATTGAAAGAGGCGGCTTTAAGAGAAGAGATTGCCGCAGAAGAGGCGCGTACCGAGGAAATAGAAGAATACGGAAAATATACGCAGACGAAGAAGTACATAGAAGAAGTGGCAAAAGATAAGCTGGGCCTTGTATATGAGGGCGAAATTATATTTAAAGATGAAAAATAGACAGATTTCGGATAAATTTCGGAATCTGTTTTTATTTACGGGAAATGACAGCGGCCTCCGATTTATATTTTTTGAAATTTACCGCGCATAATATGGACGGGCTTCTCATATATTGATTAAATAGATGGCATAAAAGGGAGGCGCGTCGTGATATGAAAAAGCAGGAACAGGTAAAAGAGGAAGATGTGGTAGCGGTAATATCGGAGTATGGCAGACAAAAGCTGTTAGGGTATGCGGAATCTTTCAGGGATTTGGCGGAACTTTTCGAGGAAAATGAAGAGGAGGAAGTCTGCAGGGAGGATAAAGACAGGCAGGAATATCTCTGGCAGAAAAAAATCGGGGAAAGTAAGAGCCTGTTAGCAGACCATTTAAAAGAGATGGCGCATATCATGTCCAGCGTAGCCGGGGAAAGCTACCGATATCATCCGGTCGGGGAAAGGAAATACCGACAGGTTTCCCACTGCTTAAAAGACGCGGGCATCCTTTTAAAAAATTTTTTGATTCTGGAAAACGAAGACGGGCATCTGGAACTTTGTTTGACGATGAAAACACAGATGCAGGAGTGCGTTGTTATGGAGGATGTGGCGGAGCTTATTTCCGCGGCGATGAATTTAAAAATTCATATTTTTAAAAATGAACCGCTGTTTATGGCAAAGGAATGGAATACTTATCATTTTTCGGAAGAGCCGGCGTATCATATCCTGACAGGTTTTGCCAAGGCGGTAAAAGAATCGGAAAGCGTTTCGGGGGATAATTATTCTTTTTGTGAAATGGAGCAGGGAAGAGTGGCGGCTATTCTTTCGGACGGAATGGGTTCCGGGGAAAAGGCATGCGAAGAGTCCGGAAAAGTAATCGAAATGATGGAGCGGCTGATGGAGTCAGGTTTTCGGAAAGAGGCGGCTATTCAGATTATTAACGGCGCACTGGCGGTAGGAGAACAGGAACAGAATATGTCCACGCTGGATATCTGCGAACTGAATCTTTATACGGGTGAGTGTGAGTTTATTAAGGTCGGCGCGGCATGTACTTATATCAAAAGGGAACATCTGGTGGACAGGCTTTCGGCGAGAAATCTGCCGCTTGGTCTTTTTCAGCAGATAGAGCCGGAGATAATGCACAGGCAGCTAGAGGATGGGGATTATGTGATTATGCTTTCCGACGGTGTTTTAGACGCTTTGGAGCAGGGAATCGGAGAAGAGATTTTACCGGAGGTTATCGGCAGAATAACGCAGACGAATCCCGGAGAGATTGCGGGGCAGATATTAAGCTATTGCCTGCATCAAAGCAGGGGGCAGATTCAGGATGATATGACAGTGCTTGTAATGGGGGTGTGGCGTTATACATAGAAATGTGGTAATATATTATATTAGGAGACGTTTTGCGGTTTGTCAGGAAGACGGAAGACAGAAATGGAAGATATCTATGAGAAAGTAAAGAAATATATTGCCGAAAAGCGGATGATTACGGCCGGCGATATTGTTGTGGCAGGTGTATCGGGCGGGGCGGATTCTGTCTGTATGCTGTATCTTTTATCGGAATTGGCAAAAGAGACAGATTTTTGCCTGCTGGCAGTGCATGTTCATCACGGCGTACGGATAGAAGCGGACGAGGATGCGGACTACGTGGAAAGTTTGTGTGAACGGTTAGGGCTGCCGTATTTTTATAAAAAGGTGGATATGATAGGATATGCCAAAGCCAATAAGATGACGCCGGAAGAAGCCGGAAGAGTCTTGCGCTATCAGGCGTTTGAGGAGGTTCTGGCGGCGGAATGCGGTGTGGGAGGCGTAGGAAAGATTGCGGTCGCACACAACCGTAACGACAGGGCGGAGACGATGCTTTTTCACCTGTTCCGGGGAAGCGGGCTGCGCGGACTTGCCGGAATCCGGCCGGTACGCGGACAGGTTATCCGTCCTTTGTTATGTTTAGACAGGGCGGAAATCGAATCGTACCTGGAATCAAGGCACATTGTTTATTGCAGCGACAGTACGAATGAAAAAGACGATTATACAAGAAATAAAATCAGGCATCATGTGATTCCCTATGTGGAAACGCAGATTTGTGCGAATGTTACGGCACATATGAATGCGGCCGCGGATATCCTTGCGGAAACGGATGATTATATACAAAGACAAGCGGATATATCGTATGAAAAGTGCCTGCTGCATAGCGATGAAGAGCAAAAAACGCTGGATTTATGCCTTTTGCGAAAAGAAGATATTTTCCTGCAAAAAATGGTTCTGCTTCGCTGTATGGAAAAACTGACGCCTTACAGAAAAGATATTACGAAAGAGCATATTTATGCTTTGCTGGAACTAATCGGAAAGGACGGAAGCAGGGAACTTTCTTTGCCTTACCGGCTGACGGCGCATAAAGAATACGATAAGCTTACCCTTTGCCTGGAGCAAAAGGGTGATAAAGAGGGAACACCCGGGCGGTATTTGCCATATTCCGTTTCCGTTCCGGGGCAGGTAACGGTTCCCGGATTAGGCGCATTTACCTTTCAATTATTGCGGAAAGAGGACTTTTTTTACAAAAAAGGACAAATAATTCCGGAAAAAACATATACGAAATGGTTTGATTATGATAAAATAACTGCGGTTTTATTATTAAGGACAAGAA
>JAMPCN010000036.1 GCA_023666125.1 Bacillus sp. (in: firmicutes)
CCTTTACTTCCATTTTTACTTTCTTACCGTCTACAACGCCGCCCGGACCGACTGCAATCACTTCTGCCTGCTGCGGTTTTTCCTTGTTCTGTCCGGGAAGAACAATACCTGATTTGGTTGTTTCCTCCGCTTCTAACTGTTTCAATACAACTCTGTCGCCAAGTGGTGCTAATTTCATATTTCTGCCTCCTTCATTTTTCTGTCCACATTTCTTTTCACAGCTGCTTATTTTCCCGCGGCTGCCATTTTCTTTCTGTTTGTTAGCACTCATTCGTGTCGAGTGCTAATCACTAAAGCATATATTAAATTCATCCATCCTACTTTGCAAACGTAAATAATGGCGTATTTTATATTATATTATGCTTTTTTCTCTCGTTTTCTTTGTTTTTCTCTCGTTTTCTTATCATTATCCAAAAGCTGGGATTTAATACTTTTTTTATAATTTTACATCCGCTTTCTATTCTATGCCCAGATAATCCAAAATTTCCTCTTTGGCAAAGCTGTATTCTCCCATCTGCATTTCATATTCCAGCATCTTATCGTATCTTTGCTGCGCCTTTTCCCTATCCCCGGCAGTCCGGTAGGCATGGTACATCATGGCATTTTCATAATAATAGGCCACTGCGTACAACGCTTCCATTTCTCCCTCCTTCTGCACTCCCATAGCCTCATTCTGATGCACGGCGTTTAGCAGATTATCATAATCCTGATACTTCATGTCATTGACCAAATCCTCTTCGTCGCTGTCGTATCCATACACCAATTCACGCTCCAGCACATAGCCGGCAAAGAGAAAAATCTGCAAAAACAAAACAACAGAAAGCGCTGCAATCATAATATTCATGACTTTGTTCATTTATCCATATCCTCCTCACCGGTTTTATCGGCACTCTCCCGAAGCAGCCCTTCTTCAATAAGACTGCCCTTTTTGGCCGTGGAATAATCAGGTAAAAGCGACAGTTCCTCTTCCGTCAGATGGCAGTAGGTGATAAGCAGCGCATCCAAATCCTCCCACATACGCATAAGCGCTTCCTGATGCTCGGGCGTATAGCAGGCATCATAATACTCACCTGCATAAGACGTCCGCTGCGCATAATCATAAAAACCGTCCAGATACTCCGCAAACCAACGGGTGACCTCTTTCGGACTATAATAGTTGGAATCGCTGTAATAACGCGTAATATAATCCACAATCCCCTTATAATTATAGGAAGCGGAATAAACCGCCATGTAGGGTCTGAAACTGTCGCTGTCCAAATACAGCTCCTTTATATTATAAAAAGCATATAATTCCAGCCAGTTTCCCTCTTCTTCGTACGCCGTCAACTGCGCCGCGTAACTTTCCTTATTCATTTGGATATCTTTCCTGGTACGGTTCATCTGAATCATATAATACCCGTCTCTTTTCATATAGACCATAACCGCTATCAACACGGCGAGAATGATTATCACCGTAATTTTCACCGTAACAGACGTAAAGCGGTTTGTCTTTTGCTCCACTTCCCTTTTCGTCTTTTGAAACTCCTGGTGATAACGCCTCATATCCTGTCTGTGTTTTTGCGCAAAAGGATTCGGATTTTGGCAAAACGGACACTTTTCATCTTCTATCTGCAAATTTGCACCGCATGTAGGGCATTTCATGTTATCGCACAACCTTTCCGTTCTTCATATTTTGGTTTACATAACTTTTTACTTTCTTTTCCGCAAGACTATAATCAAAATAAACGCCGTATTCGTCTTCTTTACAGCATTCCTGATACAAAGCGTCAAAATCCTCCGGCTGCATATCCAACTGACTGCTTAACATTTCTCTGACAGCGTCCTGATATTCGTCAACCATTTCCTGTTCTTTTTCATCATAGACGGTGTATTCTCTGGTTTGCAGCATACATAGCGCATCCATGATAAACTGCTGTACACTGTCATTATCATAGCCTTTTGTTTTTGCCTGTTCGGCGCTGTATACACAATAGGTATACCAGTTATAGATAGTCATAAAATCCGAGTGCTTCCAGCTATAGGTGGAATAATATCCGTTTTCACAGTTTTGTGCCTCAAATTCCACAATGCCTTCATAATCCCCATTGGCATACATCTCATCCAGCTTGGGAAAATTCTCTTTTTCCCAGAGCATCTGTTCTTTGGAGTCCGCCATCGGCACGGCGGCATCCTGAATCTTACGGAAACTGAAAACTGCTCCAAAGGCCAGAAGCGCCACAACGCTGCATACGATCAGCGTCCGCCTGATTACCTTTCCGCTTTTGCCAAGTTCTTTTTTGTAGGCGTCAATCGGCACATCTTTCAGCTCTTCTACATCTTCTTTTAAGGTAAAAAGCTTCTCCATATACTGCTTTTCCCCGCCGGATACATTCAATGCACCGCAATACGGACACTTTGCGCTGTCCGCCGGTATGACGGCATGGCAGTTTTCACAGTGCAGCATTTTTATCTGTTCTTCCTGTTCCACGTTTCCATACTCCTATCTGTCCTTATTTTACTCCCGTTATATCCATTTACAAAAAAATACCGTTCCCGCCATAACTTCCTTATTGGCAAAGGAACGGCAAACTCTTTATTTTTTCTTTTCCAGACGCTCTCTGTAACCGGGTGAATTTTTCATCTCAAACTTGTTATTAAACATTTCATATTCCGCATCCGGTAACTTATCCGCTATCATTTCTTCCACATTGGTCTTATAGACAATGCCGCATGCAACCGAGGGCGCAATAATATCATCTTCATAAGAAAGACATGCCGCCTGCACTCTGGCGCAGTAATCTTCCGCCTCCCCGTCGTCCGCCATCGGTATCAAAACAATAAAGACATCGCCGTCTATACGGCCTATACAATAATCCGTCTTGGCCTCTTTTTTCAAAATTCCCGCAATCGTCTGAATCAGCCTGTCGCTTTCCTCATCCCCGAAATTATCATTGACATATTTCCAGTCGTTGATATTGGCATTGATAACCGCCACCGGGGCAACTCCTGATGCGTCCATGGCTTTCATGCGTTCCTCAAAATAGAATTTATGGTACACGCCCGTCAGCGCATCCTCATTTTCACCCTCTGCAATCTGTGCATGTTTTTCGTCTAACCGCTCTTCCAGTTCATCCACATAAATAGCATATTCTCTATGGAGATAGGCCGCTTCTCCGAGACAGGAAAACAGTGTTACCGCCTCGTCTAACATTTTCTCCACGTCCTGTCTTTTCTCATCTTCTACGCTATCCGTCTTGCTGTACAGATGCGCTATCGTCCTGTTATAGACCCGTACTTTTCTGCCCGGTTCCCCTACCACGTCCGGTATAAAACCTGCAAAATTACCGATAGAAACAACCTTTTCCCCATGTCTGTCCGTCAGTAAAAGCTCTGCTCCCGTAATCGTGGCAATCGCTTTTAAATTCGCCCGCAGAGAATCAACCGGATACAGATTATCCATGGCATAATTTTTGATGTTTTCTTTTATTCTTTTCTCAAACGGAACTGCCCCATACTCCATATAAAAGACCTCTCCTATCCCCGTTTAACCTATTTTAAGCCTGTTTTAAGTATACCTGTTTTATCAGGGTTTGTCTAGGGAGAATGGCAAGGTGCGATTGAAATAAATCACAACAACAGGTATACTACTAAAATACTACCATAAGAAGTATTGTATTTTGGATGAATTATTTGTATGTTGATGAGGTAGCGCATCTATGCTGTTAAACATGAAAAAAAAGAAAGAGAGGTATCATTATGTATTTTATTTCTATTCTAGCTATTATTTTTGTGACCGTCCTTATGGGATGCAGTTCAGGCAGTTTTTCTCTTGTTTACTTTATTGATTTACCCAGCGTATTGATGATTCTGCTTATCTGCATTCCGATTTTGATTTCCGCCGGTCTGTTTAAAGACTTTAACAACGCGTTTAGAATTGCCCTGTCCAAAAAAAGGGAAAGCAGCCTGATTGCAATCAGACGCGCCTTAGAAGCCGTCACCCTCACGATAAGAACCCTGCTTAGTTCCGGTCTTTTTCTGCTTGCCTTCTCACTGTTAATGATACTGAGAAGGCTTGACGACCTTTCCGCCCTCGGTCCGGTTCTGTCCGTCGCCCTCATTACATGGGCGTACACGCTTATCATCACCCTGCTGCTTTTACCGATAAAATCCATTTTAAACGTACACATGATAGAGTTTATGCAGGAAGAAAATGCAGACGCCGTGGGAAGAGAGTTTACCGAAAAAGAAACACCGGAAAAAGAAACGGAGTAGATTATGAAATATGTTAAAAAACTGATTGCGGTTTTTATCTATATCCTGATAATGTCGGTCTTGCTGGAATTTAAGCTGGCACAGTTATTCAATGTAAAACAGCTCATCCTTGTCATTATCGGCATGGCTGTTTTATTTCTCCCGGCATATAAACGCACGGAAAGTGTGAAATATTATATTGCGCAGTTGGGAAAATGCGCTCTGCTTGCCGGTTATATCCAGACTTTTATCCTGCTTTTTATTGCCTTTTCCACGCAGATGGACGCTGATAACATCATACCGGAAATTGCCAAAAACTGCCGCCCCGTTTTATACGGGCTTGCCCTTTCGCTCATCTTTTCGGACGATACGGAAAAAGCAAAGAAAGATAAAGAATCTGCCAAGGATTCTTCAAATGAAGAGCCTATGAGCGCAACGCAGGTCTATGAAGCCTACAGGTCGCTTGGCCTGACAAACAGGGAAGCGGAGCTTGCTATCCGGATTGAACAGGGTCTTAGCAACGCGGAAATCGCGGCGCAGTTATGTATCTCCGAAACGACCGTAAAAAAACATATTTCCAACATATTCGAGAAATTGGAAGTAGGCAGACGGGAACAGATAAAAGAGAAAAGAAAAGCCCTGTAAATACCGCAAGAGGATTTTTTTCGCGCTTTTTTATGCTTCTTTATACCAGTCCAGCTCTGTAGCCGGTATCGTCACGAAATTATCCGCGCCCTCTCCGACCCGCAGTATCACATTGCGGATGCCCGCCTGAATAATCATCCGGGCGCATAACGGGCAGGGCTTTGCCTTATGTACGGAACAGTCTTCGGGATTGATGCCCGCCAGATATAAATCCGCGCCAATCGTCTGTTCCCTGGAGCAGTTTAAAAGCGCGTTTGCCTCGGCATGGATAGCGCGGCAGATTTCATATCCCTCTCCCTGGTGCATATTGCGCGGAATACGCGGACATATGCCGATATCGCAGCAATTCTCAAATCCCCGCGGAGAGCCATTGTACCCGGTCGAAATAACGGCGTCGTCTTTTACGATAACGGCGCCGTATTTGCGCTTAATACAGGTGCTTCGATAGGCAAAAGCCTCCGCGCAGTTTAAGTAAGTATCGCTTTTTGAAATTCTTTTATTCGCCTGTGGTTTAACCATAATAATCCCCCGCCCTATCTCTTACGAATAACAAAACGATACCAAATCATGCGATAATTGTCAATATTTCGCCTGCTTCTCTTCTTTCTTTTCCTCTGAGGATTCCTCCTCGTTTTTCTTTCCCGCTTTTTTCTTCTTTTTTACTTTCCTGACAATTAATACAATGGCAAGGATAAGAACAACTGTTGCTGGTATTATGTAAACCAAATAATCCACAATCCCTTTTTCATGAATGCGAACCGCAATCTCTGCTTCCATCCCCTCTATCGTAAACAGATGATAAATTCCCATCAGTTCTGTGTCCGTCTTTAACCATTCGCCATTATTTTTCACATAGACGCTGACGTCTTTGGTCTGTCCAAGCGGCGCCTGATAACGAACCTGATGCTCTTTTGCACCATCATCAGGAAAACTGAAACGCCAATGCTCCGCCGTTTCCTCCGGTTCCGATTCGGAATTATCCATACTATCCAACGTCAAAACCGCCTCTTTTTCAAATGTGCCGTCCACCAGAAATACCGACTGTCCGTTCGCCCTTGTCTGTTCGGAAGCAATCGTGGTTAAATAACGCACATACTCCACTGTCACTTCCTCGTCGTGCGTCAGCTCCCTTAAGCCCTTAATATCCCAATCCGCATAAAACCCCTCTTTAACCGGAATTTCGGGATACATGGTGTTCATCACAATCCCGCCGTACGGGAATTCCAATGTCTCAATCTCATCATCATCCGCATAAAATGTTATTGTCATCATACGGAACCTGCTCGGTATGCCCTCTATTTCGAGCAGGTTCCTGTAGCTGATTGGTTCCGCCTTACCGCTGTAGCTGATACGGTCGATACCTGCAATCTCATCCGATACGAAGAAATTCCTCTCGATGGTTCCGTCTTCGTCCACCGTTCCCGCAATGGCTCCCGAAAAAGCGGTCGCCTCCTGAATCCGCACCATCGCGCAGCAGTCGCTGATGCTGGAAGCCGCGCCTGCGATGCCCGCCACATACTCGTCTCCCGAAACGCTGCATTTCGCATAACTTTCCATGATATGGGAACGGGATTCCCCCGCAATGCCGCCGACATAACTGCCGGATGTGCTGACAATCTTTCCATAGTCTTCACACCATAAAATCGTTCCCATTTCCTGCAGACCGCAGATACCGCCGACATAACTTTTCAACGCCGTGACTCTGCCGTTGTTTTTGTTCCCACGTAAAACGCATTTCGTTAAAAACGTGGAGTTAAGTTTTGCGTCCTCAATGCCCGTTACGTCGCTTTCCAAATCAAAGTCATACTCAATCGCCATTGTACCCGCTATCCCGGAGATATTAATATCTCCGCGTACGATACCGCTATTGACGCAATCGGCAATGGTCGCCTCTGTGCTTGTTCCGGCGTCCTCCACGGAATTATCCTCATAAATATGGGAATAATCCATATCCAGCACACCGTCAATCGCATCCGTATACAGTCTCATAATCGTACTGAACTGGTCGTTTAAATCCTCCATATCGCCCAACAGCACGTCATTGGTCGAGGACATCTCGTCATTCAGATAACCGATATTTTCCGATAACCCCTGTAAATTAGCAGATAAACTGTTTGTTCTGGAGCGGTAACCCTCCCCAAGCTGCGGCATACTGATATCGGGCATTTCGTTTAATGTATCGACAATGTTTTTCGCCTCATTGCCTGCCGTTTCCAGATTTTCAGAGGCATCCCTTGCATAGCCGACCGCATCCTGCAGCTCGCTTACCACATTATCCGTCATCTCGTTTTCGTGTGCCGCCACAACATCGGATATGGTTTCCAGATTTTTCTCTAAATCAGTAGAATAATTTGGATATTTCCCTTTCGCATAATCAGAAGCATCCCCGGCAATCTTATCAGCATTATCCGCAGCCAGTTCAGACGCTCTGTTAAGCACAGTCTCATCATAGCTTCTCTGCGGCTCGCCAGACGCCGGAAATTCCCCCTCTATCATATTGCCGTTTCCGTCGTCATAATAATGCACCCACTCGTCTACATCCAAAAAAGCTTTATATCCGCCCGTTCCGCTGATACCGCTCTCCTTAACCGTGCCGTCTTTCAGTTTCGGTACTAAGTCGCCCTCATTGGAGGAATACTCATCCCGTGCCTGGTTAATATAATAGTTATTATACGCCTGCACCGCATCCGCGTAATATCCGGCGCGCTCCCTGTTCGCGCTGTCAATATTTTCCTTGGCAGCATCGTAACGCGTCCGCTCCTCCGGCGTCATATACTGATAGATATCCAGCGCGTCTATCGTATCCACCAGCTCGTCTGCCGCGTCTTTGACATCACTTGCCGCACCCTTTGCGCTATCGAGCATACCGCCGTTCTTTGCCGCCTCGTCCATCACATAATCCAGCCTGTTGATGGCGTCGTTGACAGAACCAATCATACCGTCCGTCCACTCCACCGTCCGGTCAGCCAGTACGGAAGTATCGTCCAGTGCTTTTCCCGCAAAATCCTGTATGATGGAAAGCCTTCCGGAAATCGTATCGGACTCTACGCCCGCATCTCCTAACATTCTATCCGTCAAATCGTGCATATCATCTATATTTTCCGCAAGCTGATAGGCAATATCCTTTGTCAAATCAATCGCAATATATGGCTCCGTCTGACCGGCGATACCGCCGACGTCCTTACGCCCGTATACCGTTCCGGCATTTTCACAGGCATAGACGTAACCGGACTGGCGTCCTACGATACCGCCCATATTATAGCCCACATGCTCATAGCCGATGGTTCCCTTATTGACGCAAAACTGTATGATACCGGTAGAAAGCCCGGCAATGCCGCCGGAATCAATCGTATTGTTATTGATGGATTCCTCCTTGCCGCTTTCACCGCCCTCTCCCGCCTCCAGCAGTCCGGAGGTATATTGCTCGATATTGATATCCTCTATTGATTTTCCTTTGTCCGCATTGGAAATATTGACATCTGATTCATTGACGCAGCCCGCGATATTGCCCATATTATCGCCGGCAATGCCGCCCGTATAATGCGCTCCCGTCACCTTGCCGCTATTCTTACAGTCTATCAGTATGCCGCTTATTTCATTAAATCCCGTAATGCCGCCGACATAATCGTTTCCCTCTATCGTTCCCTCGAAATTGCAATTCATAAGAATACCACTGTTATCGCCGACAATACCGCCGACCACAATCTGTTCCCCCGCAGGACGCACAACGCCTTTCACATTCAGATTAACGATTGCCGCGCTTTTCTGCGTATAACAAAACAGCCCCACATAGGATATGGAATCCCTGATGGACAAACCGCTTATCGTATGCCCCTGCCCGTCAAAATATCCGCCAAAAGTAGGAATGGATACAAAGTCACTGCCCGTTAAATCCAAATCCACTGACAGATAGACTTTTTTATCCTGTGACCACGTATCCAGCCAACAGTTTCTGGAAAACGCCTTCAAATCCTCCACGGATTCTATGTACACTTCCTGCCACTCCATTTCCACGTCATCATAAGAATCTATCGTCTCGTTCGCGTCTTCCAGCGTGGTGACCTCTTCCGCATCCTCTGCATCCTCTGCATCGTCCGCTTCTTTTTCCGTCTTATCTGCCGTTTCCTTCTTTTCTTCCGCACAGACATTCATAACTGGTGTTATTCCTATTAACGCCGCCAGTAAAAAGGAAGTAATTCTTTTTCTACACATAGCTTTCCACCTCCCCGTTTTCTGCCTGACCGACTTTTTTATCCGTCATCTTCTCCGACAGTTTTTGGTATTCATCCTCTGTCAGTTCCGTCACATCTCCCGCCTCCACATAGGCGCTGACGTTACCTCTGATAATTGCGTTCATGGTACCCGTTACCGTACCGTCAATCTTACCGCGCACCAGACCGTCCACCTTCATAAGACCCGTAGCGTTTTTGGTGCGGATTGGCATATTCATCACAAACGCCGTCTTTTCAATAATGGTATCGCCCACCAGAAGAATCTGCGGCAGGACGAACATCGTAATGAAAATGGATATTATCGTACCTCTTCCCAGACATTTTCCGATACCGAAAATCGCCACATCAGAAGTCAGTTTTCCAATCAGGATACCCGCCACCGCTAACATCGTACCGGAAGTGACAATCGTCGGAAACGAAAGATTCATCGTATCAATAATCGCCTCTTTTCGCCCCATACTCTTTCGTAAATCCGTATAACGGCTCGCAATAACAATCGCATAGTCAATATTTGCGCCCATCTGAATCGAGCTGACAATCAGATAGCCTAAGAAAAACAGGTTATCGTGCTGTAATGAGGGTACTGAAAAGTTAATCCAGATACTGCCCTGGATTACCGCTATCAAAAGCACCGGCATACCGGCTGATTTAAAGGTAAACAATAAGACGACCAATACTACCAGAATCGACACTACACTGACAACCATATTGTCTCTTGAGAACGTTTTCTGCAAATCATACTGGCTGACCGATTCTCCACAGACAAGCACCGTGCCGTCATAATATCTGCCCGCTATCTCGTGCATCCTGTCCAGAAAGGCAAACGTCTCTTCGCTCTCTTCCGGCAGCGTCAGATAGACAAGCATACGGCTGTAATTTTCTCCCTGTAACTGATTCTTGGCAAAATTCATCTGCTTATAGGCGTCATCCAGCGTTTCCTGCAAATCGTCCTCCAACGTCACATAACCCTCTTCCACCTCGTCATAGACAAACATAAACATATCGATAAGCGGCACCTGATAATCGGAGAGTCCGTTGACTACTTTCGCGTAATCCTCATCATTTACGGCGTACGCGGTATAGATTAGCTCCGCCACCTCATAATCAAGGTCGATTAATTCCGAAAACTGCCTCGGCGTCAGCTTGTCCGTTAAATTATAACCGTCCATCGCCTCGATATTGGCAAGCCCCATCGTATAGTCCACTTCCGGACACCTATCCAAATCGCGTAACATCGCCTTTTCACTCTCATAATCGCCCGCAGGCACAATTAACGCCACCATATTGGACTCCCCGAAATTGGTTTCCTGCATCTGTTCCGCTTTCTGCACATTATTTTGCAGCGGCGGCGTTACCGTACTGTAACCGAACACATACGGACAGTTTTTCGATATCAGATAACCGGCAATAATAGCGGCCAGAAAAAGCGGCGCGACAATATAGCGGGAGAGATAGGCAAACTTGCCGACAAACGGAATATCCGGAATAAAGTTTTTATGCTTCGTCGTATCCATCAGTTTGGAAAATAACATGATGACACCCGGCATCAGTAAAAATACCGCGCATAAACTTAGTAAAATCGCTTTAATCAAAACAACGCCCAAGTCCGGACCCATCTTATACTGCATAAAAGTCATGGCTATCAGGCCGCCGATGGTCGTTAAGGAACTGCCCGCAATCTCCGGAATCGCCTTACTAAGCGCAATGATAACCGCTTCACGCGCTTCCAGCCCGGCGTGTTCTTCTTTATATCTGTTTAATAAAATAACCGCATAGTCAACCGATAAGGCTAACTGCAATACAATCGTAACCGAATTGGACACGAAAGAAATCGTTCCCAAAAGGAAATTCGTTCCCATCTGGATGACCGCCGCCGACAAAAACGTAATCAAAAGCACCGGTATCTCCGCATATGCCTGTGTCGTCAACAGTAAAACCGAGACTACGATAATCGCTACCAGTACGGAAATCGTATTCATTTCCTGCCCGATAAGTTCCGCCTGCGTATTGCCAAGCCCCGTCGTCAAATAGTAGTCATAGTCCGCAAGCATCTCTTTGACTTTATCTAAAGAGACCAGACACGCATCATCCGTCTCGTCATAATCAAAAGTAATATTATAGTAAGCGGAACCGTTCGTATAATGTTCCGGTGAATCATCAAAATCTATGGAAAAAACGCCCTCTATCCCTTCCATGCGTTCGCAGATATCCGCCGCCTGCTCATAGGATACGTTGGCTATCATCACATTACAGGTTCCGTATGTAATAAACTCCTCTTCCATTAAATCTAAACCCTGCCTTGTTTCCGTCGTTCCCGGCAGATAATAGGACATGGAATTTTCTACACCGACCCAGTTTCTTGAAATGGCAGAAAAAATAATCAGGATTCCGAAAAGCAGGAAAAAAAGATTTCTCTTATCTACAATAAACCCGCATATTTTCAGCATAGCCTGATTACCGTTTTTCTTCGTATTCAGTTCTTTTTCCATTATATAAGCACCTCCCGTATTCTCCACTCGTGACGGAATTATATCACCTTGTTAAATATATGACAATCCCTAAAACGCCTGTAAACACTATACAATTTGGGCGTTTTGTATATTTAATTTTTCCGAACGCACCACCTTTTGGAAGCACACTTTAAAATATCAGTAAAAACATAGTGGACTTTTTTCGCGAAAATATTTATAATATACGCAGTGTAGAATGAAAAAAGTGCAATAAGGGGTACGGAAAGTGAAAAAGAAACATAGATTATTTTATCTGCTGGTCATTGTTTCTGCATCAATCATTGTCAGTCTGGTCGGCTTTATTTATGTACGCCAGATGAATAAGGCAATTTCGGAAAATATTATTAATTCTATCAGCGAAATCGCGGAGCATGACAAAGCGACTATCCAAACATATATTGAAATCTGCTGGAAAGACCTTCATGAAATCGGGGAACGTTTTATCAGCTTTGAATGTAAAACGATTGAGGACGTTGAAACAAGAATCAACCTGGAGTGCGCCTCCAGCGGTTTTACCCACATCTATCTGGTTGCCGAAGACGGCACTGTTTATACCGATAAATATGTCATTTATACGCCGGACAACCATACTCTGAACAGGAGCCTGGATTTTCTTTCTTATTTTGACCACGGAAACGATAACATTGTTATCCGCTTCGACGATAAGACTGTCGGCGGATGGCTGGCAAAAGAAAGTATCCTGTACGGAATCCGTCTGCATGATTATAGTGTGGACGGCGTAAAAATGTTTGCCTTAATCGGTATCAGCGACATTTCATCCATTCAGGACAACATGGTAATCGACAGCTTTATCAAAAACGGTTATGCACGCGGCCACAGCGCCCTGATAGATATGAATGGAAACTATATCGTCAATATTAATAAAGAAATTTACTTAAATAAGCAGAACAATTTATACGAGCATCTGACGGAAGCGGAAACTTCCGATTTGTCAAACGAGGAAGTAAAAGAAAAACTTAAAAACCGGGAAACTTTCGGCTTCTACCACTCCCATGCCGGAGAAAAGGGGCAGGAACTTTATTATTTCATACCTTTCGACGACAGCTTTGATTTATACTTTATCATGTCGGTTAATGAAGAGGTATTTATAGAACAACGAAGAACATTCGTATCCCTTAGTATGACGATGGCGATAGTCGCTATGATTACCGTCTTTGTTATGCTGTTCATTATTATGCGCCTACAGTTAAAAACGGTGCGGACAACGGAAGCCGCCCGCTCGCAGAAAGAGTTTTTATCCAATATGAGCCACGAAATACGGACGCCGCTAAACGGTTTAATCGGCATGAACCATCTTATCATGGTAAATATTGATGATGAAAGCCAGAAACCGCAGATTAAAGAATGGCTGAAAAAATCCCACAGCACGGCGAACTATCTGCTGTCATTAGTGAATGATATTCTGGATATGTCAAAGCTGCAGGCGGGAAAAGTGGACATCATAGAAGAACCTATGTTGGTCTCCGCTATGATTGATGAGATTGCGGCAATGCAGGCTGATAACATTAAAAACAGGGGCGTGGAATTTTTCGTGGACAAAGATATTACCGTACCCTGTATCGAGGGCGATATCACCCGCACGAAACAGATTTTAATGAACATTGTCGGCAACGCCGCCAAATTTACGCCGGAGGGCAAATGGATCCGCCTGTCCGTCACACAAAAACAAACAGACGATACGCACGTTATCACGACTTACCGCTGCGAAGATACCGGCATTGGCATCTCCGAAGATTACATTGATAAAATTTTTGACTCATTCAGTCAAGAACGGAATAGGAATAATAAGGGTATCAAGGGAACCGGACTTGGCATGGCAATCAGCAAGCTGCTTGCAAATGCGATGGGCGGCGATATCACGGTAGAGAGCGTCCTGAATGCCGGAAGTACCTTTACGGTTACGATTCCCTCCAAAATCATACAGGACATCCCTGCCGGTTTGGAACTGCCAAAAGAACCGGATGAAGCGTTGGAAACGAACGGCTCTATCTATAGAGCGGACGGCAAACCGGTCAAAATTCTCGTAGCCGAAGATGTGGAACTCAATGCGGAGATTTTATTGGAAATCCTGAAAATGGAAGGCTTTGAAACCGTACTCGCCAAAAACGGGCAGGAGGCTTTGGATGCATTCGCGCATTCCGAAATCGGTGAATTTGACATTATCTTAATGGATATGCAGATGCCTGTTATGGACGGATGCACCGCTTCCAGTAACATCAGGCAATTAGACAGAGACGACGCTAAGTCTGTCCTCATTTACGCCTGTACCGCCAATATGTTCCAGGAGGACAGGGAACAGGCGCTTGCCAGCGGCATGAACGACTTTTTGACAAAACCGATTGATGTAAATATCCTGTTAAAGAAATTACGGAAAAGAGAAAAATAAAAAAGAAAGAGGAATCCAAATTATGAAAAGAAAATTCATCTCTGCGGCGCTTACGCTCGCATTATGCTGTGGCCTTATGGCAGGCTGCGGCAGTAAACCCAAACAAGCCGTAACCCTTATCATTAAAGCGCCTAATCTTGCCATGAATGCCGTCAACAATCCCGATATGATAGATTCCAGCATGTTTTTACAAAAAGCGGGCGAGGCTTTCGCGGCTCAGTACGAAAAAGCCGACGTCACAATCCGGGTGGAGTCTTTTTCCTATGTGGATGAAATGGCGGCAATTACGGACAGCTTTGATACAGCGGATGCAACGGATGTCCTTTATGAAGGGTATTTTAATATGGCGTCCTATCTGCATACCGGCAAAGTAGTTCCGTTGGACGATATCATATCAGACGAATTGCGAAATGATATCGACGCTGCATCATGGGCGATGAGCATGGCGGATGGAAAAACCTATATGATGCCTTTCTTAAGCATGCAGAACATTTTAATCTACAACAAAGAACTGTTCCAAGACTGCGGACTGGATAAATATTTCGCCGACACGGTTATGATACAGAACTGGACAATAGAGGAATGGACTGATATTCTGGATACTCTGGCGGCAAAACTGCCGGAACAGACTTATCCGATGATGATGTATGGAAAAAATAACCAGGGCGACACCCATATCATGTCCTATATCCGTGCCTTTGGAAGTACGATTTTTGATGAGGACGGAAATTTCGACTTTGAAACCGATGAAGCCGTCAAGGCATTGGCATGGATTCAGGACGGCGTAGACAAGGGCTGGTATCCGCCCCATCCGGAAAATCTGGAAATCTCGGACTGCAACGAATTATTCAGTAATGGGCAGCTTGCGATTCATATATTTAACAATGCCAACTTTACGCTTTACGATAATATGGAAAATTACGGCTATGTGAATTTCCCGAATCATGTCGCGACCTCTTTTGTAACAGGATTTGAAGTATTCGATAACGGCGACGAATTGAAAGTGCAGACGGCAAAAGACTTTATTAAATACATCTATGAAAATGACGAATGGCTGGAATTGTCCGCCGGCAATATTCCCGCCAGCAAAAAGGTTTCCGATAAGTATCAGGACCAAATCACAATGCTTGATGAATTTACCAAAAATGCCGTCAATGTAGTAGATTTTATGAATAACAGCCCGAACTGGCAGGGGGAAGATACCTCTGTCCGCAGCGTGTTCTGGCCCAATATCCACGAACTGCTGGCAAAAAGCATCACCCCGCAGGAATGCGCAAAGATGCTGGACGATTCGTGTAACGCCGCATTAGAGACGGGGCGGACAAACAGTTCCTTGCATGAATAAGTCTTCATAACAGTTGTTATGCTATTTCAGGCGACTCTATAAGTATTAAAAAGGGATATCAAAGAATTTTTCTTTCCTTGATATCCCTTTTTTACTGCACTTTCCAACTATCAGATTCTATGGTTCATTTGCGAAGCGAATCAATAATTCACAATCTTCCCAAAATCCGCTTTCAAAGACGCGCCGCCGACAAGACCGCCGTCGATGTCGGGCTGTGCAAACAGCTCCGCCGCGTTGCCTGCGTTTACGGAACCGCCGTACTGAATGCGGACTGCCTCTGCCGTCGCTGCGTCATAAATCTCAGCGATGCAGTCGCGGATGCCCTTACATACTTCCTCTGCCTGTTCGGTAGTAGCCGTCTTGCCCGTACCGATAGCCCAGATAGGCTCGTATGCGATAACCATGCCTTTTACCTGGTCTGCCGTAACGCCTGTAAGGTCAGATTTAATCTGTAATCTAATCCAGTCCATCGTTACACCCATTTCTCTCTGCTCCAATGTCTCGCCGCAGCAAAGAATCGGTACAAGGCCTGCCTCCAACGCTTTCTTCACTTTCTTATTCAAAAGCGCGTCATCCTCCTTGAAATAATCACGTCTCTCGGAGTGACCGATAATAACGTACTTTACGCCTGCATCTTTTAACATAGCCGCGGAAATCTCGCCTGTATATGCGCCCTTTTCCTCAAAATACATATTCTCCGCGCCTACTTCCACATTCGTTCCTTTTACAGCCTCTACAACCGGAACAATGTCAATCGCAGGTACGCAGTATACAACGTCTACGCTGTCGGATTTTACCAGGTCTTTTAACTCATTACACAATTTTACCGCCTCGCTGGGAGTCATGTTCATCTTCCAGTTTCCGGCTACAATCTTTCTTCTTGCCATCCTCTTATTCTCCATTTCCTAACTCGTTCTATTTTCCTATATTCTCTTTACACTCCATGCACAATATTTGGAAGAATGGCTTGATAAGAGCCATTCTTTCCGGAATAACTTAGTACATCTTAGCTGATGTCCTATATCAGCTTAGATGTACTTTATCCCGTATTCTTTATGCCCTGTCATCCGCCGCCACAACGCCCGGCAGTTCTTTTCCTTCAAGGAACTCTAAGGAAGCGCCGCCGCCCGTGGAAATATGGCTCATCTTATCTGCAAAACCAAGCTGATTTACTGCTGCCGCGCTGTCGCCGCCGCCGATAATTGTGGTAGCATCTGTCTCCGCAAGGGATTTTGCAACTGCAATCGTACCTGCAGCAAGCGTCGGGTTCTCGAATACGCCCATAGGTCCGTTCCATACAACCGTCTTAGCGGATTTTACCGCATCTGCATACAGCTTCGCTGTCTCTGTTCCGATATCAAGTCCTTCTTTATCAGCCGGAATCTTATCTACAGATACAACCTCTACATCAATCGGTCCGTCAATCGGGTCCGGGAAATGGTCCGCAATCGTCGTATCAACCGGAAGTAACAGTTTCTTGCCGAGTTTATCAGCTTTCGCCATCATTTCTTTACAATAATCAAGCTTCTCGTTATCTACTAAAGAATTACCAACTTCCATTCCCTTTGCTTTTAAGAACGTAAACGCCATACCGCCGCCGATAATCAGCGTATCGCATTTCTCTAACAGATTGTTGATAACGTTTAACTTATCAGCTACCTTTGCGCCGCCAAGGATTGCTACGAAAGGCCTTACCGGATTTTCTACCGCATTGCCGAGGAAATCAATTTCCTTCTGCATTAAGTAACCGACTGCATTCTCTCCGCCCTTAGCTGAAATACATTTCGTAACGCCTGCTACGGAAGCATGCGCTCTGTGGGAAGAACCGAAAGCGTCACATACATAAACGTCTGCAAGGTCAGCAAGCTCTTTGCTGAATGCTTCTCCGTTCTTTGTCTCCTCTGCACCACGGAAACGGGTATTCTGCAATAAAACAACGTCTCCCTCTTTCATAGCCGCAACGGCTGCCGTAGCCGCCTCGCCCGTTACGTTATAATCGGAAACAAAGTTTACCGCCTTGCCAAGTTTTTCAGATAATCTCTTAGCAACCGGAGCTAAAGACTCGCCCTCGTTAGGACCGTTCTTTACTTTTCCAAGATGGGAGCAGAGAATGACCTTGCCGCCGTCTTTGATTAATTTATTAATTGTAGGAAGCGCTGCAACGATACGTGTCTCATCTGTAATCTCACCATTTTTAAGCGGTACATTGAAGTCGCATCTTACCAAAACGCGTTTTCCTTTTACATTAATATCGTCTACGGATTTTTTATTTAATCCCATTTCTATTTCCTCCTTTTTATTTGACTAAAAAGGCCCGGCCCATGAGGCCGGACCTTGATGGAATCTTTGTTTCGATTCTTTTCAAATCTCCATGAATTAACCTAACTCAGCGAAGTATTTGATTGTTCTAACCATCTGGCTTGTATAGCTGTTCTCGTTATCATACCAGGAAACAACCTGTACCAGATTGTCTGCGCCTACCATTGTCTGAGTTGCATCGAAGAGGGAACCATATCTCATACCGATAACGTCGGAAGATACGATTTCTTCATCATTGTAACCAAAGGACTCATTTGCTGCTTTTTTCATAGCTGCATTGATTTCCTCTTTTGTTACGGATTTCTCAACAGTTGCTACCAGGATTGTAGTAGAACCTGTAGGAGTAGGAACACGCTGTGCGGAACCGATTAACTTGCCGTTCAGTTCAGGAATAACAAGGCCGATTGCCTTAGCTGCGCCTGTGCTGTTAGGAACGATATTAATTGCGCCTGCACGGCTTCTTCTTAAATCACCTTTTCTCTGAGGACCGTCCAGAATCATCTGGTCGCCTGTGTAAGCATGAATTGTACTCATGATACCGGATTTGATGGTTGCCAAATCATTCAGCGCTTTTGCCATAGGAGCCAGGCAGTTTGTTGTACAGGAAGCTGCTGAAATAATTTTATCATCCTTTGTCAATGTTGTGTGGTTTACATTGTAAACGATTGTAGGAAGGTCATTTCCTGCAGGAGCGGAAATAACAACTTTCTTAGCGCCGGCATTGATATGTGCCTGTGCTTTTTCTTTGGATGTGTAGAATCCGGAACACTCCAAAACAACGTCTACGCCCAGTTCTTTCCAAGGGCAGTTATTTGCGTCAGGCTCTTTATAAATTTTAAGAGTCTTGCCGTCAACCGTGATGGAATCTTCGCCGGCTGAAACCGTGTCGCCTTTTTCATATCTGCCCTGTGAAGAATCATACTTCAACAGATGCGCCAACATCTTAGGACTTGTTAAATCGTTAATTGCTACTACTTCGTATCCATCTGCACCAAACATCTGTCTGAATGCAAGACGACCGATACGACCAAAACCATTGATTGCTACTTTTACTGCCATTTTCGTTTCCTCCTAATAAAATATAATATATTTTATATTATTTCGCCAAACTGTAAAAACAGATTGACAAAATTTTGTCAACAAAATTATTTTACCTAATTTGTCCTCAAAATTCAAGGTGTAAATCGAAAATATTTGGAAATTTATGATAAAACTTCCGCGCGCGCCATTTTTTAGCAATATTTTAGCGCATAAATGCCCCGTAATTGCACATTTTCATGCTCTGTGCTACACTAAAAAAGCATCCGGGCTTTTCCCCGCCTGCCAAAAGTATGCCACAAAAGGAGAAAAACTATGCCGATTACAGCAGACTATCATATGCACTCATCTTTTTCAGGGGATTCCGATGCTCCCATGGAAGAAATGATTTTACAGGGAATACGGATTGGACTAACCCATATGTGCTTTACGGAACATCAGGATTTCGATTTCCCGGTGTCGGAACAATTTCCCGAAGGATTTTTTGAAATAAATCCTGATTCTTATCTTTATGATTTTCTGAAATACAGGGAAAAATATGCGGATAAAATAACACTTGGTTTTGGCGTCGAACTTGGCCTGCAGCCCCATTTATCGAAAAAAAATGCGGCATTTGCCAAAGCGCACGATTATGACTTTATCATTGCCTCTTCCCACCTTTGCAACGGACAAGACCCCGGGTTCCCGGAATTTTATGAGGGGAAAAGCGAAAAAGAAGCGTTCCGCGAGTACTTTGAGTCGATTCTTGAAAACCTGAAATTTTTCAGTAACTTCGACGTCTACGGGCATCTGGACTATATCGTACGCTATGCGCCAAATCAGGATAAGAACTATTCTTACGAACAGTATCGTGATATTATTGATGCCATTTTGGAAAAACTGATTGCCGACGGCAAAGGAATCGAAATCAATACCGCCGGGCTTTCCAAGGGGTTAAAAGACGTTCATCCTAACCGCACGATTATCCGCCGCTATCAGGAACTGGGCGGTGAAATTATCACGGTAGGCTCCGATGCACACAGACCGGAACATATTGCAGCGCATTTTGACAAAGCGGCGGCAGTTTTAAGCGAATGCGGCTTCCGTTACTACTGTACCTTTGAAAAAAGAACCCCCTCGTTTCACAAACTGTCCTAAAAGCCATTTCCTATTCCATAAATATAAAACGCTGCGGCGGTTTATCAGTCTACGCCTGCCATCCGGACATAATCGTACCGCCGCCCAGCACATGGCCGTCCTCATAAAAAACAACCGCCTGTCCCGGCGTAATGGCACGGACGGGGCTTTGAAAACTGCACTTGACGCAGTCCTCTCCCGCCTTTTCAATCAGACACATCTCCCCGGCGTGCGCATACCGTATCTTTGCCAGAACCTTACGCGGTTCTTCCAGTTCTTCTATCCCCATCCAGTTTAATCGGTTACAAAAAAGCACGTCGCCAAACACATCCTGCGCCTCTCCGATGACTACTTCATTATTTCCCGGACGGATTTTTGTTACAAAAACAGGACGCCCCATGGCAAGATGTAAACCCTTGCGCTGTCCTATCGTATAATGGGTAATCCCCTGATGCTCCCCTAAGACCACGCCGTCTTTTGTCACGAACTGTCCTTTCCCCGGCGCTCTCTCAGGCGCTTCCCTATCAATAAAGCCCGCATAGTCATGATCCGGTATAAAACAGATTTCCTGGCTGTCCGGTTTCGCGGCCACGGGAAGATTTTCCCTTTTCGCAATCTCCCGTATCTGTTCTTTTGTATATTCCCCTATGGGCATTAACGTATGGGCAAGCTGATACTGCGTCAGATTATAAAGCGCATATGTCTGGTCTTTTGCCGCGGTCACGGAATTTGCAACCGCATACCGCCCGTTTGGTAAATTTACGATTCCGGCGTAGTGTCCCGTCGCGATATAATCCGCTCCAATCTCTAAACTTCTTTGTAAAAGGGATTCCCATTTCACATAGCGGTTGCAGGCGATACAGGGATTCGGCGTCTCTCCTTTTAAATAGGCCTCCACAAAATAGTCTATGACCTTTTCTTTAAATTCCTTTTTGAAATTCATAACATAATAGGGAATATCCAGCTTCTGCGCGACTGCCCTTGCATCATCAACGGCGGACAAACCACAGCAGCCCCCATTGTCAGACTGTGTTTCCATTTCCTCATCCTGCCATATCTGCATGGTAACGCCAATCACATTATATCCCTGCTGCTTTAAAAGATATGCCGCCACGGAGGAGTCCACGCCTCCCGACATTCCCACTACTACCGTTTTTTTCATAATGGTAACCGAACCTTTCTCCTGTTCTGCTTTTTTCCCGTTTTGCATACTATGAAATAATAGACTTCTCTATTGGTGTAATATGCAGCGTAAAAATCCTCTGTTAATCGGAACCGTTATTTTAACCGTTACCGGACTTTTAAGCCGCTTCATCGGCTTTTTCTATCGTATTTTTTTATCTAATGTATTCGGCGCAGAGGGCATGGGCATCTATCAGCTCATCTCTCCGGTGCTGGCGCTCTCCTTTTCCCTGACCGTATCGGGAATGCAGACCGCTATTTCCAAATATGTAGCCAGTGAGACGACAACGCATGACTATAAAACGTCTTTCCGTACCCTGTGGGTCGGTTTTCTTCTTTCCATAGCGCTTTCTTTTGGTTGTATGGCTTTTATTTACAGATATTCCGAATGGATTGCCACGGCGTTTCTGTTAGAAAAAAGAACCGCTCCCCTGTTACGCATCATAGCCCTGTCCATTCCCATGGCTACGGTTCATTCCTGTATTAACGGCTATTTTTACGGAATCAAAAAAACCGCCATTCCCGCCTTGTCACAGCTATCGGAACAGGTGGTGCGGGTAGGCTCGGTATATCTGATTCATCATATTTGCACGCTCCGTCACATGACGCCCACTATCAGCTTCGCCGTTGTCGGTCTTGTCATTGGCGAGGGTGCGTCCATGATTGTCTCCGCCGTTGCCATTATCGCCCGCTCCTTTAGCGTATTTGACAAGCCTGCACGTTTACGGACATACCCTGCAGCGCGCAAAAACCCGGTCTCATTGTATCTGCATATCGGAAACAATCTGCTGCGGCTCGCCGTTCCATTATCGGCTAACCGCATTATTATCAATGTCCTGCAAAGCATTGAGGCTATTTTTATCCCCAACAAACTGATAGCATATGGCTTAAATAATGCCGATGCCTTAGGCGTATACGGCGTGCTGACCGGTATGAGCCTGCCGCTTATTCTGTTTCCCTCCGCCATTACCAATTCCATTTCCGTTTTACTTTTGCCTATCGTCTCCGAAGCGGACGCAAGCGGCAACCAGAACGCCGTCACCAAAGCAATTTTAAAATCCATTAAATACTGCCTGTTACTCGGCTTTGGCTGTACCGGCGTATTTCTTCTATGCGGGCGTATGGCCGGAAACCTCTTATTCCACAATAAACTTGCCGGCAGCTTTATTTTGACATTAAGCTTCATCTGCCCTTTTTTATATGTTGCCAGCACATTAAACAGTATCTTAAACGGCCTTGGCAAAACAGGCCTCACCTTTTTATACAGCATTATCAGCCTGCTTGTCCGCCTGCTGTTCGTCTTTTTTGCCATCCCCATATGGGGCATCAAAGGCTACCTGTGGGGTATGCTTGCCAGCCAGATAGTGCAGACGTTTCTCTGCACCGTCTCCGCCCTGCGGATTTCCTTCCGGCTGCAGGCGGACTAAAGGCATATGTTTTTACTTGCGATTCTTTCTCTAATATACTATAATGTATGTGCTTTCGCAATACATACAAAATGAAGGAGTATACTATCATGTCTTTTCAATATGTCAGCCAGCTTCCGACGCCGGAGGAAATCAGAAAACAATTCCCGGTTCCGGAAAGCCTTGCTCAGTTAAAAAAACAACGTGACCGGGAAATCAGCGATGTTATCACCGGAAAAAGCAATAAATTTCTTGTCATTATCGGTCCCTGTTCTGCAGACAACGAGGATGCCGTCTGCGAATATATCAGCCGCCTTGCCGCACTCAATGAAAAGGTAAAGGACAAGCTGATATTAATTCCCAGAATCTATACCAATAAACCAAGAACAACCGGAGAGGGATACAAGGGCATCGTCAGCCAGCCCGACCCGGAAAAAAAGCCCGACTTTACCGCCGGGTTAATCGCCATGCGCAAAATGCACATCCGCGCTATGGAGGAATCCGGACTGACCGCTGCGGATGAGATGCTCTACCCCGATAACTGGGGCTATGTGGAAGACATTCTTTCCTATGTTGCCATCGGCGCGCGTTCCGTAGAGGACCAGCAGCACCGCATGACCGTAAGCGGTTTTGACGTGGCAAGCGGCATGAAAAACCCGACCAGCGGTACGCTTTCCGTCATGTTAAACTCCGTTTACGCGGCGCAGCATTCCCACTCTTTTATCTACCGTGGCTATGAAGTAAAAACGAGCGGCAATCCCTTAGCCCACACGGTACTGCGCGGCGCTGTCAACAAACACGGGCAGAGCATTCCCAACTACCACTATGAAGATTTAATACGGCTTCTGGATTTATATAACGAACGCGACCTGATAAATCCGGCCTGCATTATCGACGCCAACCATAGTAACTCCAACAAAGAATATGAGCAGCAAATCCGGATTGTCAAGGAAGTTATGCACAGCAGGAAATTAAGCCCGGATATTTATAAGTTAGTGAAAGGCGTCATGATAGAAAGCTATCTGATAGAGGGCAGCCAGAAAATCGGCGAGGGCATTTACGGAAAATCCATTACCGACCCCTGCCTTGGCTGGGAAGCTTCCGAAAGGCTTGTCTATGATATTGCGGAATATGACTGATATCATTACGCGTGTTATGATATATAAAGGCTCATCCTCTCGGATGAGCCTTTGCGTATACTTCTCTGATACGATTGTGATTCAAATGTGCATATATCTGCGTTGTGGAAATATCCGAATGCCCCAGCATCTCCTGTACGCTTCTTAAATCCGCCCCGTTTTCCACCAGATGCGCCGCAAACGAATGGCGCAGCGTATGCGGCGTAATATCGGCCTTGATATCCGCCTTTCTGGCATAATATTTTATCAGTTTCCAAAATCCCTGTCTGCTCATCGGCTGTCCGGAACAGTTTGCAAAAAGGATATCTGACTTCTTATCTTCTATCATTGACTCCCTGACGCCGCCTAAGTATTTATCAAGCGCTGCCTTTGCCGCGCCGCCGAACGGAATGACCCTTTCCTTATTAGCATCCCGGCAGATTAAAAAATTCATCTGCATATTGATATCGGAAACTTTTAACGTAATCAATTCCGTCACCCTGATTCCCGTCGCATATAAAAGTTCCAACATCGCCTTATCACGGATTTCTTTTGGCGAATCGCCGTTTGGCTGCTCCAAAAGCCTCACCACTTCTTCCGGAGACATAATTTCAGGCATCTTCTTTTCTATCTTGGGCGCCTTCAGTCTCTCCGATATATCCTCGCTTACAATACTTTCCTGTACCAGAAAATGATAAAACGCTTTTAACGAGGCAATGCTCCTGGAAACGGTAGCCGCCGCAAAACGACTGTCCTCCAGATATTGTATATAGGCGTCCAACGTTTCTTTGGTTACATCCTCAACACTTTGAATGCCTTTTTGCGCCATAAAGTGTTGAAACTTTTCCAAATCCCGTCTATAAGACATTTCGGTATTATTTGAAGTTTTCTTCACATTATGTAAATAAGATATAAATGCTGTAATTTCTTTTTCCATTAATCCGAAAGCCTCTCCTGCCTGTTTGGTTTTATGTTAATGAAACCGCTGTACATTTACCATTATAAGCAGATTTTCCGGGAAAAGCAAATGGATTTTTTCCTGATTTTACGGGCATTTTCGGTACTTTTGCCCGAAAGCACAACATATCGGCAAAGAGGTATTTTATGTATACCATATCTTGAAAAAAATTTTTTATGCAGACAGAAGAATTTTTAAAATAAAATGGATGATTTTTGGGTTTACATAACTTTCCAGAATACACCCGAGAATAACGATAATCAGTATCCCCGCCAGTCCGATTCCTTTTTTTAGAATAAACTGTCCGCCGACCAGATACCGCCCTTCCAGACCATCATTTCTTTTGTATAATTTTCTGTTACAGTCTATTCCCCATCGAAAAAGCAGAAAATACCCCGGTATCAATAAAACTGCCTGTGGAAAAATGCCCGCAGCCACGAAAAAAAGGCCTCTGATGCCATAACGGATAACCGCTATCGAGAGAATACAGCCCGCGCTGATTCCAAGATAACAGACATATCCGCAGACAATAGGAAGCCCTATGATAGTGAATGCCAGCATACCGATAATCAGTATGGTGAAAACCCGGTGTTTCATAATATATCCGAACAAATAGCCGCCATCCAGTTCACTGCCTTGCAGCTTTCTTAACATCGCCACATTCAAAAGGCCGTCATCCTGCATCCACACATCATATTTGATGTTCACAAGCAGTATCCCTAAAAATAAGCCTATCATAAATACATATAGCAGATAATAGCCGCTTTTGTTCATCTGCTTAAGAGACATATGTCCGCCCTCTTTCCCACACTTGCCAGACGCACACGTTCGTCTTGCACATATTCGTCTCGAACAAGTTCGTCTTTCTAATCATATGTTGGAAAGAAGTTTCATATAACAAATTACCGGCAGAATTTATTTTTATATGCCATAAGCGCCGCTACGGTCTTACTGTCCTCGATTTTACAGTCATATATCATCTGCACCAGCTCGTCGATATCATGCAGTTCCACATTGATAAACTCGTCCTCGTCCAGATTCTGCTTACTGGGCTGTAAATCGGTCGCCACATAGACGTCTATTCTTTCATTGCAAAAAGCAACCGTCGTCCGCAGGGAAATCAACAGTTCCAACTTTCCCGCTTTATATCCGGTCTCTTCCTCCAATTCCCTTGCCGCAGCAACGTTTGTCGGCTCTTCTACGCTATCTAATGCGCCCGCCGGTATTTCCAGCGTTTCCCTGTCGAGCGCGTTACGGTACTGACGCACCATTAACAGCTTTCCGTCTTCATTTACCGCCACAACCGCGGCCGCGCCCTTATGTCCGATAAAATCCCATTTGACAACGTTGCCATTAGGCACTTTTACCGTATCCTGATAAAAGTCTATGATAACGCCTTTATACACCAACTCTCTGTTCAACCGTTCAAATTTCTCCATTGTTACAACCTGACTCCTTTTCTTATAATAACAGTTGCTATTCACATTGTCTCTAAGAGTCTGCCTACACTGACAAGTTTCACACAAAGCACGAACAAATCCGTTGCCGCCGCCATTTCCTCCGGTGTTGGGAAAGTCGGAGCAATACGGATATTGCTGTCTTTCGGGTCTTTTCCGTAAGGGAATGTCGCGCCTGCGCCCGTAAGCGTAACGCCCGCCTCTTTACATTTTGCCACAATCGCTTTCGCACAGCCCTCCATCGCATCAAAGGAAATAAAATATCCGCCTACCGGTTTCGTCCACTCTCCGATTCCAAGACCGCCGATTTCTTTCTCTAAAACATCCAAAACCGCCTCGAATTTAGGACGGATAATTTCCGCGTGTTTCTTCATATGCTCAAGCAAGCCTGCTTTATCTTTAAAATATCTTGCATGACGAAGCTGGTTGACCTTATCGTAACCAATCGTGCGAACCGTCATGGATTTTTTAACAGCTTCCACATTGGCAATAGAAGAGGCAAATCCCGCAATTCCTCCGCCTGCAAACGTCACTTTTGAAGTAGAGCAGAACTCATACACAATATCGGGATTTCCGGCCTTTTCACATTCGCTTATAATTTCCAGAATTTCATCCTGTTTATCATCATATAAATGATGGATAGCATAGGCATTATCCCAGTAAATCCTGAAATCTTCTGCTGCGGGTTTTAAATTCGCAAATCTTCTTACCACTTCATCCGAATAGGAAATGCCTGACGGATTAGAATATTTCGGCACACACCAGATGCCTTTCACCGCCGGGTCACTGTTCACATATTTTTCTACTAAATCCATATCGGGTCCTTCCGCATTCATTGGTATATTAATCATCTCAATACCGAAATATTCCGTAATTTTAAAGTGCCTGTCATATCCCGGTACCGGACACAAAAATTTTACTTTATCAAGCTTGCACCAGGGCGTAGAACCCATAACCCCATGTATCATGGCATGGGAAACCGCATCATACATAATGCTTAAACTCGAGTTTCCAAATACAAGCACATTTTCCGCCGGAACTCCCATCATATCGCCCAACAAATGCCTTGCCTCCGGAATACCCTCCAATAATCCATAATTTCTACAATCAATGCCATCCGCTGTCCTAAGTTCGGAACCGGAATCCAAAGTGCCGATAACGCCCATTGTCATATCAAGCTGCGCCGTAGACTGTTTTCCTCTGGACATATCCAGTTTTAATCCTTTGCCCTTTGCCTCTTCAAATTGCTTTTCCAGTTCTGCTTTCAAGGATAAAAGTTCTTCTTTGCTCATCTCTTTGTAAGATTTCATAGTGATACCTCCACATAATTGCATTATTGTATACAATCATACACCGCTATGTATTTTACTACAAACCATTCTGGAAGACAAGCCCCTATCTGAAATTTCAGATGCAAAAATCACCATACGCTCTCATCCGCATATGGTGATTTTCCCTCACACCTGTTATTGATATTCCAAATTCACGCCGTTTACAGCTTATGTTCATTTTGAAAGAAAAGCGACCTTGCCATTCTTTTTCAGGTTCAAAACTACATGGTCTGCTCTTACTTCCACTACTTCCACGTCTACCCATGCGCCGTCTATATACTGAACAGCAGCAATATCAGCGTTTGCCGCTATACCGGGCATATAGAAGTTAATCGTTGCTTCAAATGCCGGAAACTGTACGTCTACGACATTTAATACGGTTCCTTCCACAGAAGCGCGTACGGAATCCACAAATGCTCTATCAACTTTGGAAATTGTCGCCATCGCCTTTGTCTCAACGCCATTGATAATAATGCCGCCGCCCTGCGCTACTGGAGTTGCCTCTTCAATGCCGGGCGTCTCCACAACTGCATTGTTATAATACTCACCTGCGGACATATTCTTTTCCGCTGCACTCTGCATAGCGGCAACGTCAGCAAAACCTTCCTCTTCTGCCTCCGCTTGGAATGCAAGTGCTTCCGCCTGTGCGACAATATCCTCAATATCCTCTCTTGTCAGGATTTTAGGTTCATTGGATGCAGAGCTGGAAGACACGCTGCTTACGGAAGTTGCTCCGCTTCCGGAAGTATCTCCGGTGGATGGTTTTGTATCTTTTACCCATTTTGAACCGTCATAAGTATAGCTGTCACCCGACGACTTATCCGTATAAGTATCCCCTTGATTGAGAGTTTCGCCCTCTTCAGGTTCTGGAGCTCCCTCCGTTGTTCCATAATTTTTCGCAAATACCGTCATAGATGACATCAGCATCACGGATGCCAAAGCCACTGCCATTACTCTTTTCAGTTTCATTTTATAAACATACTCCTTTCTCAATCTGTGATGTTTGTGTCTGGCGTTGCAAACATCAGCACAAACCATTCTTTTCATCTTTTCTCTCATTCTTTTTCAGTGCGAGGGTTTACAACTTTGATTATAACGTATATACGTTATAATTTCAATTAGTTTTTATAACGTTTTATACCATCTAAAATTGGCGGACATATATCGTTACAATAAATTTAAGAAGAACATATCACTAACAATTCACTAACAATGGAGGCAAGCCGGCATGGAGCAGAACTACACATTAACAAGAATCAGAGAGTTGTTGGAACAGCGAAACTGGTCTTTATATAAACTGGCACAGGAGGCCGATATTCCATATTCGTCCTTAAATTCCCTTTTTCGGAAGAATAACCAACCCACTATCACCACATTAGAGAAAATCTGCACGGGCTTCCATATTTCCGTATCGGAATTTTTCTACGATAATATATCCGCCGTATCCATCTGTGATTTTTCTTCGGAGGAAACCGCCATCATTTCTAAAATCCGCACCTTAAACTCCCATGACAAGAATCTTCTTATGGCGCTGTTAGATGCGATGTAAAGACATCATATCAATTTTGGTAAGTGCCTGTGTAGATATTTATCCACAAACTGCAAAATTTTAAAAATATGGCATTGCTTTTCTCCATATTTTTGCATATAATAAATGTATAGAAAATGTTGCCGCTTACTGATGGTGCGGGGTATAAGTTATTCAGTGCGTCAAATGTTCCCGCTTACCGATGGTGCGGGGTATATAAGTTATTCGGTACGAACATTTATCCCCACCATTCGTGGTGGGGATTTTTATTTAAGGAGAAATATGAATATACAATCCGGCTTTTTTTACCACATCAAAGATACTTTTTTTGCGGAAGTGCAGGACAGTGCGCTAATGGCAAATAAAGAGGACGGAAATTACCGTCCACATTACCTTGCTATTCAAGATTCCCATAATCCCGGAATTTA
>JAMPCN010000037.1 GCA_023666125.1 Bacillus sp. (in: firmicutes)
TCCGGTTCGATGCCGCCGGTATCTATCAATGTAAAATTCATATCCAGCCATGAAATATCCGCATAAATTCTATCTCTTGTAATACCCGGCGTATCTTTCACAATGGAAATTCTTTCTCCTGCCAATGCATTAAACAATGTGGATTTTCCGACATTAGGCCTGCCCACTACTGCTACAATCGGCATGGATTTTTTCTTTGCCATAGTGCCTCCATTCTTTTTCAATTCAATATCGTGTGAACCAAATCATATCCGCTTGATTTTACAATATCTACTTTCACTTGTAAAGCTTTTTCCATCTCTTCTATCGTAATATCATCCAAAAAATAATCTTCGCCGCTGCGCAGTACGTTCTGCGGCAAAAGAATACGCGCGCCCAATCTCTGCCCTTTTAACTGCCTGATAATATCGCCTCCCGTCAAAAGACCGGACACTGTAATCCGCTGCCCGAAAAAATCATTGGTAATGGCATAGACATGTATCAAAAGTCCAGGAACACGTTCCATCAGGGCATCCGCCATCTGCTTGATATAAGGGTATGCCAGTTTCCCCGTCACAAGGGATAATTCTTCCGTAGGCGCCTGAGCATGTACAACATATCCCGTATGATTCTCCATAGAAAGCTTTGCCATGGCTTCTTCAAACTCATCCATCAAAAGCCGCAGCATCCCGACGCCGTTTTCTAATTGCAGATAGCCGTCATAGCGCTCCGCCTCCGGTAGATTCTGCTCCGCCAAAATATACCACTCGTCGGAGGCATGCACAAAATGCAGTCCGTATTTATCATATAATTTCTCCTGCCATCCATGGATACACTCTAACACTGCAAGCGCATCCTCCTTTTCAAAAGGTTCTAACGGGTACAGACCCTCCCTGAACTTCGTCAGACCGACCGGCACAACGGATACGCTCTCTAAATGCGGCAGATAGGCGGTTAAATCGGAAATACTCCGCTCCAGATGCTCGCCATCGTTTACGCCCTTACACAAAACAATCTGCCCGTTCATCGTAATGCCCGCCTCATACAGTTTTTGCACCTGCAAAAGCGCTTTTCCCGCAAAACGGTTATTGAGCATCATGCAGCGAAGTTCCGGTTCCGTTGTCTGAAAGGAAATATTAATCGGCGATAAATGATAGCGGATGATTCTTTCGATATCGTTATCGGACATATTCGTCAGCGTCACATAATTTCCCTGTAAAAAAGACAGCCGGGAATCGTCGTCCTTAAAATATAATGTTTCCCGCATCCCTTTCGGCATCTGGTCGATAAAACAAAAAATACATTTATTATGGCAGGAGCGGTAATCGTCCATCAGTCCGTTTTCAAACTCCACGCCCAAATCTTCATCATATTCCTTATCAATCTCTAACAGCCACTCTTCACCGTCCGGCTTACGTATCAGGACTTCTATATATTCATCCTGTATGAAATACTGGTAATCGAAAATATCGGTAATATCCTCGCCGTTTATCTGCAGCAGAATATCGCCCGGCATAATGCCGAGTTCCTCTGCTATGGAATTTTTTTGGACTGCTTTAATGGTATGTGGGGTGTGTGACATTGTGCTGTATGATTCCTTTCTGCGCCTTGCACCTCGATTTTGCTCCGCTCATCTCGGCTTTTGGGAATGAAGCGGGAATCATTTTAAGAATATTACGCCATGCGCCTCTTCTTGCGCCATGCACCTCGATTCCGCTCCGCTCCATCTCGGTTCGGGCTGCGCCCTATAGAAAATTATGCACAATTTACGCTTAGAAAGCAAGCTTTCACGCGCAGATTGTGTATAATTTTCTGCATGGCTTGGGTGAGAAAAATCTTGACGTAGTGATGGGATAATGTTATAAAGAAAATGAGATACTTTTTAACAGATTGGAGAATGTCATGCCCAATATTGAACAACTAAAGACAGCCATGCCGGTTGCTCCAATTAATATTCTGACGACAGAAGCTGCTTTGCCTCTGGCACAGAGAATCAACAATTATTTGGTAGAATTCAGGCAGAATCTAAACAATAGTTTTAAAAATGACCCTGCTTTTTTCGGATATATGGAAGAGGACTATCTGACACTGGTGGAATGCCCCCGATTTGGCAGCGGCGAAGGAAAAGCCGTTCTCAACACGTCGGTCAGGGGAAAAGATATTTTCATTTTGACGGATGTCTGCAACCATAGCATCACTTATCAAATGAATGGTTTTACAAACCATATGTCACCTGATGACCACTATCAGGACTTAAAAAGAATCATTGCGGCAATTAACGGAAAAGCACACCGCATCAATGTCATTATGCCATTTCTCTATGAAGGCAGACAGCATAAAAGAAACGGACGGGAGTCTTTGGACTGCGCCTACGCCATCAAAGAATTGATGAATATGGGCGTATCGAATCTTATCACATTTGACGCTCACGACCCGAGAGTGCAAAATTCCGTTCCCTTAAAAGGCTTTGATAATTTCACGCCGCACTATCAGTTTATGCGGGCGTTACTACATACTGAGGGCGATTTATTAATTGATAAAGACCATACTATCGTCATAAGCCCCGACGAGGGCGCGCTTGACAGAGCCGTATATTTTGCCAATGTACTCGGCGTAGATACCGGTATGTTCTACAAACGCCGCGACTACTCTACTATTGTAAATGGGAAAAATCCTATTGTGGCACACGAATTTCTAGGGGATAATATCGACGGCAAGGACGTCATTATCATCGACGATATGATTTCCTCCGGCGGCAGCATGATTGATACGGCAAAACAGTTAAAGAAAATGAACGCAAAACGTGTATTCATCTGCTGTACTTTCGGACTTTTTACAGACGGTCTGTCCGCTTTTGACGAGGCTTATGAACATTGTTATTTCGACCGTATCATTACAACGAATATGTGTTATCAGCTGCCGGAATTAAAGGACAAGCCCTATTATCAGGAAGCCGATATGAGCAAGTTCATCGCTACGATTATTAACTTTATGAACCATGATGTGTCCATGTCCAATATCTATACGCCGACGGAGAAGATTCATAAGATTCTTGCTAAGTATAATAACCGGGAAGAGGATGCGTTGGATAGTTAGATAAAAACAGCCGCATTAGCATAAAGCTTCTGCGGCTGTTTCATTAATACATCTGCTCCATTTTCCTTTCTCCCATGCCTCTCTGTAAATGTGTGTATAGATAGTATCTGTTCTTTATTTCGCATACTTCTTAAAATTTTCCGCCTGCTCCAACACTTCTTTATAAACATCATCAATCGTAACAGGCGGATAACCATATTTATCAAGTAAAATAATTAAATCAACGTGCAAACCCGCCTTAATATCCTCTCTGGTAGACCAATCCGTATATTTTGCCTTATCGTCTACAACCACCCTAATCTCCTTAGACAATTTTATCATCTTGTCATCCGGATATTCAAACTCATACTTCTTGGATACAGCAAGCAAAATATCATAAAAAGCTTTTTCCCCATAATCAATTCCTATATCTTTATAAGAATTTCTTTCAGCTTTTAATTCATGTATCAAATCGGCAAGCTGATTAGCCACGTCATCCAGAACTTCATTTGCAAAGGCTTCATCCTTTCTTCGATTATTGTAAATCTCAACAACTGCCCACATTCTCTCAGAAAATTCCATGCTTTTAATTTTATTTACCCTCTTAAACTCTTCTATCGCACAAGACAACAACCTTTGTAATGCTTTAATCTTCGTATTAGGCATATTAATCTTTTCAATCCGCGCCATATATTCATCGCTGAAAATATCCACATTGATATGTTTACCTGTCTCAAATAATTCCTCAATACCATCCGATTGTATTGCTTCATCCAGCAACTTACGAACTTTGGCATTCATCTGGGAAATATCCGGTGCATCACCTTTTGTCATCTTAAATAACACTGAACGCACTGCCTGATAAAAATGCACTTTTTCTATATCAGTATCAGCAAACTGTTCACTGGAACTGCACAAATTAAATGCCTGTTTCATTTTCTTTACTGCCGCCATAAACCGAAGTTCCAAGTCCTGTGTTAATTGAACGTATTCCACTGCTCTTTTTAAGCAATTTAACTGTTCAATCGGACTTCCCCCATAGTAATCATCGGCATTAAAATTATAAAACATCTGCTCTAACACTTCAAGCGTATCCAACACAATCGTTACTGCTTGACTAATATCGTCCAGTTCCTCTTTCTCGAAATTGGTATATTTACGAAGCGCAATATTCATATTCTTTTTGATTCCAATATAATCGACAATCAATCCTTTATCCTTACCCTCATAGACGCGGTTTACTCTGGAAATTGTCTGTATCAATGTATGCTGCTGAATAGGTTTGTCAATATAAATTGTATCCAAACATGGCACATCAAATCCTGTCAGCCACATGTCTACAACGATTGCTATTTTAAAATTTGACTTTATATTTTTAAACTGCCTGTCCAATTCTTTCCTATCTTCCTTTGTACCAAGCATATCATAAAGTTCTTTTTCATCATCTTTATTTCTTGTCATAACAAGACATACTTTCTCTATTGGCTTTAATTCCTTTTCCTCTTTCTCCGTTAATTCTACTCCCTCCGGCGCTTTTCTCTTTTCTTTCCACTCCGGACGAAGTTCTATCAGGTTCAAATAAAAAGCATAGGCTATCAACCTGTTTGCACATACAAACATTGCCTTGCCTGCTACTGTAGAACCCTCTTCTACTCTTTTTTCATAATGAGCTACAAAATCTTTTGCCACTGCTTTTAATCTGTTCGGGTCACCAATGATAGCATCTAAGTGTGCTACTGCTTTCTGACTTTCCTCTATCTGTTCTTCAGAAGTTCCAAGGGCGGCACATTTATCATAATATTCTTCAATCTCGCGCAGTTTATCCTCGCGTAATGTTACCTTTGCCGCACGCCCATCATAAACAAGATTTACCGTGATTTCATCTTTAACCGCTTCTGTCATAGTATAAGGGTGTCCTACAATATCCCCAAACACTCCCACCGTCGCATCAATCGGTGTTCCTGTAAAACCGATATAAGTTGCATTTGGTAAAGAATCATGCAGATATTTAGCAAAACCATACGTTCTACTCACACCATCATCCGTAATCTTTACTTTCATATCAAGATTAATCTGAGAACGGTGTGCTTCATCAGAAATACAAATCACATTATATCGGTCTGTTAAAAGCTGTGTATCTTCCGTAAACTTCTGAATGGTAGTCAGATATATTCCACCGCTTGGTCTATCCTGTAATTCTTCACGCAGCTTCTCTCTTGATTCTATGCTGATTACATTATTATCCCCGATAAACTGCTTAGAAGCAACAAATTGTTTGGAAAGCTGGTCATCTAAATCGGTTCTGTCAGTAATAATTAATATAGTCGGACTCTTAAAAAAACTGCTTTTCATAAGCATACGGGTAAGGAAAAGCATTGTATAGCTTTTGCCACAGCCGGTTGTTCCAAAGTATGTACCGCCTTTGCCGTCTCCATTCGGCTTCATATGTAACTTCACATTTTCATACAAATTATTGGCTGCAAAAAACTGTGGATAGCGGCATACTACTTTCGTATTGTTATCCGTCGAATCCGGAAAATAGATAAAATTCTTTACCACCGCAAGGAACCTGTCCTGTGCAAACAGACCGTCTATCATAGTAAATAAAGAATTAATACCATCCATTTCCTTATCGTCATCATTGACTTTTCTCCACGCATAGAAAAACTCATATGGTGTAAACAATGAGCCGTACTTACTGTTTGCACCGTCACTGATAACCACAAATGCATTATATTTAAAAATTTCCGGTATATCTCTCTGGTATCTGACTGTCAACTGAGTACAGGCATCCATTATGGTTGTATTTTCCTGTATAGCAGTCTTAAATTCCAATACTACAAGCGGCAGTCCATTCACATAAATAATTCCGTCGGGAATACGAAGCTGATAGTTATATCCTTCTATTTCTAACTGATTTACTATCTTAAAAATGTTTTGTTCCGATTCCTCATAATTTAATAATTCAATGAAAACATCTTTCTGATTTCTGTCCTCCCGATTGAATACAAAGCCATCTATTACCATAGACATTATTGCTTTGTTGGCTTCATACAAAGTTCCACCAACAGTACGCAAAGAGAGAATGATACTGTCAATTTCATTTTCTGTTAATCTATCGGAAGCGTATCTGGTGCGCAGATATTCTTTTAAATCGTCTACTAACAACACTTCTGATTTTTCACGAAGCAATTCGCTCCCTGCCTGATGTATGTAGCCTTTACTTTGTAAGAGTTCTATGATAGATTGTTCTAATGCGTGTTCGTTAAATGACATATATTGTTTCCTCTTGTTTCATTTGATTATATAGCTTAAAATCAGCCTGCATTATCTCTCCTCGTAAAAAATGGCTATGCGTTTCCACATAGCCATTTGTGTAACTAGAAATTAAAAACAATATTATTTTTATTCCTTTTAATATTTTTTTTTGGACGTTCTGAATTATTGATTTCCCGTAAAACTTTCATTTTTTCTTTTTCAAGTTCGGAACCAGACATATTTTTATATTTCTCAGGTATTATCAAAACATCATTCTCATATGATACCATTATCCGACACCTCCTTGAATTTAATATCAAAATTTCTTTGCAAATCATATAAAGCTGATATTTGTGCTTCACTTTCATTATAACCTTTTTTCATATAGCTTTCAACTAGCAATTTATAGTAATCTTCATTTACTCGCTCATCTGCAGAATACATATAGACTTTTCCATCATGGCACACTACAATGCCAATTTCATATTCATGGTCGAAATTTGAGTTAAAATCACCGATACTTGGAGGAAAACTATCCGGATGAGTATGTATAGTAAGCAAATTATCATATTTTTCTATCACTTTTTCAGTTGCGATAGAATATATAACTCTTTTTGGAACTAATGTATTTGTCTCTTTCGCAACAACATGCAAAGTATCCAAGTCTATCCAATACATATCCTCATACATTGTACCTGAACGATGCTTCAACATCTCCTTTGCTAATCTATACAATATTCTACTCAATTCCTTATTGTTTGAAATTAAATCAAATTTTCTTTTATATTTGCCACTATTGATATAATCGTGATTAATTATAGTTGCTTTATTTCGTCCGTTTCTTTGTTCTTCTATTTCCATTATCCTTTGTTATCCTATTATATGTCATTAAATAATCCAGCACACTTATAGTATAACATACATCTGAATAGAAAACACTCTATTTTTAATGAAAAATCAAAAGATAAAAATACTAATTTGTAGTGCAGCTTATTGCACCTCCAATAATTTTGTACTGTTATTTTAGCATGTAGGTATTATATAAACAATGATATTTAGTGTTGTAAGTAACATATTCAAGAAAGTAATCAATAACTCAATTTCTTTGCGGTTTTGGGTTTGATTACTCTCTACAGATGTTACAAGATGGTTAAACCTCCGTTCCTCATAATTTGAAAACATCTTTCTGATTTTTGTCCTCCCGATTGAACACAAAGCCATCTATTACCATAGACATTATTACTTTGTTGGCTTCATACAAAGTTCCACCAACGGTACGCAAAGAGAGAATGATACTGTCAATTTCGCTTTCTGTTAATCCATCGGGTATCTGGTGCGCAGATATTCTTTTAAATCGTCTACTAACAGCACTTCCGACTTTTCACGAATCAATTTACTGCCTGAGTATCTATTATTTATAATTAAGTGCTGGCTAAGTTCCTCATATCACGAAGTTCTGAATACTAATTCAGAGTTTTGCAATATCCAATTCATATCCATTATTCTGCATCTCTTTAGCTAAAGACAATCTCACCTCTTCTACATTACTTTTGAATGGAATATAAATGAGACCGTTAATATCAGATGGCTTCTCCATTTCCTCTGCTTGAGATAATAGAATAGCAACTTTTTCACGACCAATACTCGACAGTAACATTCCCAATTCTAAGACAACATTTTGTCGAACTCTATATTGCTTTTTTGATTCGTTATCCTTGGGATACCCAATATCATCTGGTGTTGCTAAAACAATACCAAAATTCGCTTGGCGGGTATGTTCTTCAAGCTTTTCAATAATAGTTTGCCCTGAAGAAATAAGCTGGTCTAAAATTAAAGGTTCTAAATCCCATCTTCTTAGCATAGCCTCCAATTGTGTTCTAGCATTACTATCGTGTCCATATACAACAAACACTTTTTTATTTTTTTCAGGCAATTCACGATTTTGCTGTAAAATTTTTAATACTTCATCCGCATTTTTCCCTTGACAATTTACAGTTCCCTTATCCCAACAATTTATAATACAACCATTAGATAACTTTATTACCATTCCCAGGTTATTACCTGCACGTTTTTCTTCTAATATTGAATATTCACTCTTTTTAATTAATTCTTTCACTTGTTCAAGATTTAAATTAATTGCCATAGAAATCCTCCTTCTAATATGTATCTTTTTAATATAAATGATAATTTAGCAACGTGATAAAGTTTCTAAAAGTATTTCTTGTATTATTAGCAACAATACTATTTCATGCTCGTTTTCTAATATAGTTGCTAACATAGGTGTCGTTTGCTTACAAAATTTGTCCAAGTTTTGAACATCCGGAAATAATATATGAACTTTCTTAATTTTTCCGATTGGCAACTGTTCCTGTACACTACCTGTTATTAATGATTTTATTTCATTTTTAACTGGTTCCGATAATAGCGTATATGCTAAATAAACACGAGGTAATACGCCATTACCATTAATTCTAACCAATTGAGAATTAATGTTTGCATCGACAAGTGTTTCAGGAACAAAAGCTATCTTTCCAATTTCACCACGAGTGGATATTAATATATCTCCTGATTTTGTATGTCCTTTTTGTAAATCAGCATGCATTTCAGGTGTAATATGCAATACATCTTGAGTAGAAATATATTTACCAATAAAATCTGTGCCTCTAATAAAAGGTATTCCCCTTGGAACAAATTCGTTGTACTTTGGATATTTTGAACTATAGTTACCGTCAGAAATATCAAAGTTACAATCTTCTATTAGTTTTGAATACCAACCTGATGGTAATTCATCTGTTGAAGGAATTATAAAATATTCTTTATATAATGATGATATTTGGACATCTAAATTATCATTTATCTTCCTCTTCAGTTCAATTCTATCGGTTATCACCTTGTAACTATTCACAATTTCTCTCTGCTTATCAATGGCAGGAATAGGCAATTCCATTCGGCAAATATCATCCCAAGTGATACCGCCCCTGACGCTTCCATCCGTATGCAGCCAGCAAATACGGTCAAACTCCGGTCTGCGAAACCACATCATCAGTAATTTGCATCAAGTACCATATTATCTATAATCTCGAACATAAAATATGCCGGAGAAACAAGTGCAGGTTCATTTTCTTCATATAATGCAATTGGAAGCCGCTCGTCACGTCCAACGTGCATAGGATTACAAGCAAATTTTCCTTTCGTTATTAGCTTATATCTGCTCAAATCTGTTCCAATCACATTTGCAACTGAGGGCATAAAAAATTTGTCAATATTAATTCCCATTACTCTATCTGTTACATTATTTTTATTACGTATATCAATCAAACGAATATAATTCCCTAAAACATCATAATTTAATTTCATACCCCAACTCCTTAAACACATTCAAAAGTTCTTCCTTAGATTGCTCCTCCTGCACTAACAATTCCCGCAATTCACTTTGAAGTGTCTTCATCTTCGTATCAAAATCGATATTCTCATCCCTGTTCACAAACTCAATATATCTACTCGGCACAAGTGTAAACCCTTTTTCCGCTACTTCGTCATATCCCGCAGAATAACAGAACTCCGGTATATTTTCATATGTATCCTCATATCCTGCCTGCTGCCAGTTATGATATGTTTCTACTACTTTTTTCCTATCCTTTTCTGTCAATTCAATATATTTCTTTTCATATGGACTGCCTATCTGTCGCAAATCCATAAAGAGTATTTCCTTTTCTCTATTACGATAATGTTTCTCTACTCCATTCATATCCACTGTACGCTCTTTTTTGTTCTTATTCAAAATCCAAAGCGTTACGCTAATATCAGTTGTATAAAATAAATTTCTTGGCAAAATCAAAATTGCTTCCACTAAATCATTGTCAATCAATCTCTGTCTGATTTTTAATTCTGTTCCATCATCAGACAACGCACCATTCGCCAACAGAAATCCCGCGACTCCATTTTGGGACATTTTTGATACAATATTCAATATCCATACATAATTGGCATTGCTTGTCGGAGGAACTTCATATCCATTCCATCGCGCATCATCTATCAATTCATCCGCAGCACGCCATTCTTTCTGATTAAACGGTGGATTTGCCATAATATAATCTGCTTTTAAATCTTTATGTTGGTCGTTTGTAAAAGTATTTGCCGCCATTTCTCCAAGATTTGCCGATATTCCCCGAATTGCCAGATTCATCTTCGCCAATTTGTAGGTTGTATTTGTATACTCCTGCCCATAAATAGAAACTTTCTTCTTATTTCCATGATGTGCCTCGATAAACTCCATGGATTGTACAAACATACCGCCCGAACCGCAGCACGGGTCATATAATGTTCCGTCATAAGGTTCAATGAGTTCCGCTATCAAATTTACAATCGTTTTGGGCGTATAAAATTCTCCTTTTCCTTTTCCTTCCGCAATAGCAAATTTACTCAAGAAATATTCATACATACGCCCAATAATATCATTCTCTTTATCTTTTGTTGTATCAATTTTATTAATTTCATCTAACAGAGAAGCCAATTTTACTGTATCAATCTGTAAGCGTGAATAATAATTGTCCGGCAAAGCGCCTTTTAAGATTGGATTTGTTTTTTCAATCGTAAACAATGCCGTATCTATCTTTAATGCAATATCATCCTGCTTGGCGTTTTCCATAATATAAGGCCATCTGCTTTCCAGCGGCAGATAAAACACATTATCCTTTGTATAAAAAGCAATATTATCCACAAATTTTTCCATGCCGCCAGCAATAATTTTCGCTCGCTGTGCCTCGAATTTATCACTTGCAAATTTCAAGAAAAACAAGCTTAACACTATATGTTTATATTCAGACGGCTCTACCGAACCTCTCAATTTATCTGCAGATTTCCATAAAGCTTCTTCCATGGAAACTTCCTTTGTCTTTGCTTTTGCTGGCACTTTTATATCCTCCTCGGTCTGTTAATTTCATATTATATCACTACATTGTTGTAATTTCCATTATTTTGCTATTTGATACTCATATCCTATTTTCAGGAATTGTATCGTCGCCGGTATTTTTACTCTGGTATCTTCATTAAAAACAGCCATCTTTTCTCTCCTGTCTCTATCATGCCTTTTTATCAAACAAAGGAGGATTCCCATTATTCGGCATATCCATGAAAGCGTATTTATCATTATGAGGGAACAGTTTTTCCATATATAAATTTCCCAGTAAATCCTTTACTTCGTCAGCATCAATATCAGTAACAGGAAGTTCGCTGATTTCCATACGCTTTAAATTCTCCAGAATATTTTCTATGCTCTGCCATTCAAATCTTTCCGGCTCAAATTCATCCTGTGAAGGAGGCAGCTCCGATTCCTGTTTCACATCTTCTGAACTGTCCGGTTCCATAATCGGTTTTACTTCAGGAAGATTATATACAACATTTTTACACGTTTTCTCAAAACATTCCGGGTCATATTCTGCCAGATATCGCAAATCTTCCCAGGTCAGCGGACTTTTTTTATGTATTTTCAGATAAATATTGATAAAGCGGGTATCTTTTTTCATAATGATTATCCTCCTTACTCCGCATTCCTCGCGATAATGATTGCTATATAGTAATTATACCATATAATCCCATAAAAAAAATCTTAAAACAAAAAACGACTTTGCAATGAATTTTTATTTCCACTGCAAAGTCGTTTATTAATTCATTTATTAAAACAAACTAGACATAAAAGTTTTTTGTCTCTCCTACTCCATCGCCTGAAACGTCAAAATAACCTTAAATAAATCCCCGTCCAGTTGAATCTCGAAAGCGCCGTGCTGCGCTTCTGTCAGGTTCTTGGCGATGGAAAGTCCCAGACCGCTCCCTTCCGTTGTCCTGGACTCGTCGCCTCTGATAAAACGCTCCGTCAGCTCATCCGGATTGCAGTTTAACTCTTTTGCGGAAATGTTCTTGATAGATAACTCAATCATCTCCTGCTTCTGCACACTGTCCTTTGCCACGGAATTGATAATAATATACACTCTGGTGTTTTCCAGCGTATATTTATAAATGTTGTTAAAAAGGTTTTCCATAACGCGCCAGATGCTTCTGCTGTCCGCTTCAATCACCGCGCCGCCGGCCGTATTGACATTCATAACGGTTGTCAGACCTTTCTGCTCAAATTTTTCCGAGAACTCGCCAATCGTCTGATTCAGCAGCTCAACGAGATTAATGCGCTCAAAATGCAGATTAATCGTTCCGGAAGAAATTTTGCTCGCCTCCACCAAATCATCCGTCAACTGTTTTAAACGCTGGGATTTTTCATCCAACACCTTAATATAGCTTCGCACCCTCTCGTTATCTATCTCTTCCCGTTTAATCAAATCCACATAGTTGATAATGGACGTAAGCGGCGTCTTAATATCATGTGATACGTTAGTAATTAAATCGGTTTTCATGCGCTCATCTTTCATACTGCTTTCCACCGCGTTCTTAATGCCTTTTCCGATATTATTGACCGATTTTGCCAGCACCAGATTATCACCGTGCATATTCTCCTGATTCACCTGATAGGAAAAATCACCTTCTGCAATCTTTTCAATGCCCTTCACTATACTCTGTCTTTCTTTCACATCCATATACAGCGCCGCGCCGACAAACATATCGATAATAAGGGCGATTAATATGGTTAAAACCGCCGGTATTCCCGTATAGAGACCCATCGCTATCATTAAAAAGTTAAATAGCAGAAAAACTGCGTATGGAACCCATGTCCTGACAACGATGCTTCCGTTATCATAAATATCCAACATCCACTTAGAGCATTTGCGCACTATCCGTTTCAAATAGCTGTTTTTCCAGAGGACACGCGCCTTTATCCGCCTTATCAGGCTGTAATAGAAAAGGCAGAAAATCATATCGGCAATCAGCGCCAGCACGCCCGCTCCGATTTTAAAGCCGGTGCTGTAGATATCCGCATAGCTGAAAATATATGTCCATTCGGTAACAATATAAGTAGGGCCGCTGATAATCAAAAGCGCCGCACATACGCCCAGAATAAGCGCCGCCTCCGTCGGTATTTTATCAAATCCGCTTAAACGGATACGCGTGTTCCCCTCCTCGTCCGTATATTTTCCCGTTGTTATCGTCAGATAAACTAAGATAACAACATATAAAGCAGCTGCCGACACGGCAAGGATCATCCACTGCCAAAAATACGGGCGGTAATTTTGGAATCCTCTCTTTCCCTGTGCAAAAGCGTCCTCTGCCCGGTAGTTGTCATCCACACCAATCCATATTCTGATACTTTCCGGATAGGCATAGTCGTATTTTTTAACGATATTACGTATTGTTGATTCTTCGATGTCGGAGTTCGTATCATAAATCATTTCAGACGGGCTGTAATACAGGTATTTCCCCATATCCGCATACTTGCTGTCAAAATAATTTTTATTGAAAAACTGTGTCATATCCTGATTATTTTCCAGCCCCTCCTCTAACGACTCCACCGTAATCCGGTCGTCCATATTGGTAAAATACTCCGTATGTTTTCCCACTTTTTTTTCTATGCAATAGCGGATATTCGTCTTTTGGCTATCATAATATTCCTGAAAGGCAAGATATTCCTCATAGTTATAGGATAAACTCTCCATCGCCGCCGTAACGTTATTGCACAGCGCAATATAATTTGCCAAATCCGCGGTATATTCCTCGATATTTTTGCCCTCTACCGTTTTATAACGGTTCACCAGAATATCAAACGAAACTTCCTCGCTCATATCGCCATCCCAGCCGTCATAAGGCAGCATATTGGAAGAAACGTCGTCTACAAATGTATATGCGCCGATATCCGATTTCATATATCCGGCGTCCGTCGTATTATAATATTTACTTTCGGGGTCTACGATAGTCAGCATGGTTTTATCTGCCAGAAATTCCATTGCCTCTTCGCGTGACATAGTCACATGGGAATATTCCAGCCCGTATTTCTGCCATTTTAACAAATCCCCCAGCGTATATCTTGCCGTCACATATCTTTCCGGCATCCCCTCGTCACGATAGTTATAAGCCGTTACGTCGATGACCTTATCATTATCAAATTTCCCGTCCGTTTCCAACTGGCTTCTGATAACGCCAAACCGTATAATATCCGCCGCCGCCCTGCCGTATATCATATGAAACAGTTCCGACTCCTCATATGTCTTTTCCTCGTCCGAAGCGCGGAAACGGTAGCTTGTCGTATCGGATACGCCGTCTATGATAACGGTCGAACCCGTTGTGATGATTAATACGGCAGCCACCGTAGCGGCAACGCATAGATGCTGCAATAGCTGCAATATATTTCTGATTCCTTTTCCTGATTTTTTATTCTTCTTATTTCCCATTTTTATATCCATGTCCCTTTCTCAGTCTGTGAGTTTGCAGCCAAAGCGCTGGCAGCGCTGGCGCAAACTTACGGTTGAAAATTTTTAATTTTCAACCTTCTCAATCTTATAACCTACGCCCCATACAACCTTTAAGTAACGCGGTTCCTTGGGATTGATTTCAATTTTTTCCCTGATATGCCTGATATGTACGGCAACGGTATTATCGGCGCCAATCGCCTCCTCGTTCCAGATACTTTCATATATCTGGTCGATGGAAAATACTCTGCCGCAGTTTTTGACAAGCAAAAGCAGAATATTATATTCAATCGGCGTCAATTTGACGCTCTCGCCGTCCACCGTGACTTCTTTTGTATCATCATCAATGACAAGGCCGCCCACTTGAAACAGCGCATTGTTCTCCACATTCAGATTCCCAAGCATGGTATAGCGTCTTAAATTTGATTTTACCCTTGCCACCAATTCCAACGGATTAAACGGTTTTGTCACATAATCGTCCGCGCCGATATTCAAGCCCAGAATTTTATCGCTGTCTTCCGATTTGGCTGAAAGAATAATGATGGGAATACTGGAGTACTCCCTAATTTTTAAAGTAGCCCGAATACCGTCTAACTTCGGCATCATCACGTCGATAATCAACAGGTGGATATTGGTTTCTTTTAATGCCTTAATCGCCTGTTCGCCGTCATATGCCTTATAGACATGATACCCCTCCTGCAACAGATAAATCTCTATTGCGTCTACGATTTCTTTATCATCATCACATACAAGAATATTAGCCATCTGCTTCACCCCTCTTTCGTCTGCCTGTTCAGGTCTTAGTCTATTGAACCATAAAATATGAAAGGAATAGTTGGGAAATTCTTTAAGTTTTTCTTAATATGTTTACAAAATTCCTAAAAACGCGCCTAAATTGCCACGTCTTCCATGGCTTGCCCGGTGGGAAAATAAATACTTGGGATTACAACAGGTACAAATATCCGTTACCTGTATCTTTACAGGCAAAACCCCGGCCTGTGTCAGCACGATTTCGTTTGCCTTCCACAAATCCAGAAGATACTTGCCGTTTCCTTTATCGGTAAGGATTTCTTCATACTTTTTGTCCTCATGAAATTCCTGTATAAAAACAGCCGCCACATCCTCGCTGACCTCATAGCAATCCCCACAGATGGATGGGCCGATGGCCGCCGTCACATCCTCCGGCCTCGTTCCATACTCTCTTTTCATCTCCTCTATTGTGCGCGCTCCCATCCGTCCGGCCGTTCCCCGCCAGCCGGAATGAGACAGGCCGATTGCCCGGTTTTTTGTATCAATAAAAAAAAGCGGTACACAATCCGCATAAAAAGTTGCCAGCACAATCCCCGGTTCGTTGGTAATCAGACCATCTATATCCGTATAGTCTTTTGGAAACAAAATCCCCTTTCCGCCGTCTGCCTTATCCACTTTTCTGATATTGGTGGTATGCGTCTGGTCGGAGCAGACAATATCGGACAATTCACAGCCAAGCGCACCGGCAATCCGGCGGTAATTTTCATCTACGTCCTCTTTTTCATCCCCTCTGGTATAACTAAGATTCATCGAGGAAAATTCGCCTTTGCTCGCGCCGCCTAACCTGGTGGAAAAAAGATGCCTGACCATCCCCGTCTCTTCTAAAAGCGGAAAAGTCAAATATTCTATATCTCCGCTTCTATTTTGTCTTATCTGCATTTCGCTTTTCTTTCTTATAAGCGTTTCCATATATCCCCCTGTTCACTTTGCCTGTATGATACTCTATATCATACCTGACAGCATGATATTCTATATATCATCCTTGGCTGCATGATGTTTGCCTTATATTATGCCGCTATATAAAAATGCGTTTTGAAACCATTCGATATTACTGCCATCAATCGCGATGACATCGAAACGTATGGGCGTATCGTCCGCATATCCGTGTATCATCCTATAATAATCCGATACCCTGCATATCTTTTTCTGTTTTCTTACGCCGACCGCCTGCGCGGCGTTTCCCTTGGCGTCGTCCTTTCTGTATTTAACTTCAAAAAAGACAAGATAGTCTTTGTCATAGCCTATCATATCAATTTCTCCCTGTCTGCATCGGAAATTTTTCTCCACGATACGCACGCCGTTTTGTTCCAGATAGCCACAGGCCGCTTCTTCTTTCTCCGTACCGATTCTTCTTGTATTCATCATTTTCCCAATTTTGCCTTAATTTTATCCATGGCGTCAACAAACACAAGGATTTCCGCCACTACCTCGTATAATTCCGGCGGAATCATTTCTCCGATATCCAGTCTGGATAAAGTATCCGCCAGTTTATCATCCCGATGCACCGGAACGTCGGCTTCCTTTGCTCTTTCTATAATCCGCTCCGCCAGCGCGCCCTTTCCCGATGCAATGACTATCGGCGCTTCATCGTCCGGGTCATATTCCAGCGCGATTGCCTGTTTTACTTTATGCTCCGTTTCTTTTGCCATTAAAATCACCTCTCCTATGCGCGCATATCGAATGACGTTCTGCTCAATATGGAAATATTTTTATTCTGCGCCAAAATTTCCTGCATGATATTCGTCTGCGCATTATCTTCTTTTAACTGAAAATTCGCACTCATGGAATAACCGCGCTTCTCTAAATGTTCATCCAGAATATGGATATGCTTGGCAATCAAATCAAGCGCAGCTTCATCTTTTACGGTAAAATTCGTTGTGACCTTGTTCTGGTTCTTCTGCATGGCAACATAGACGTCCAAAGGTCCTAAATGCTCCATATCCAGATGCAAAAGCGCGCTGACGTTTCCATCATTATTCGCCAGGCTCTTTTTGTTCGTATAGACATATAAATCACCATGCGCCTGATTGCCCGCCATCTTAAGCGGAAGCTGCACATAGGTGAAAAGATGGTTTAACTGATTCATAAAATCCACGTTGCTCTGCAGATTCTGTACGCTTCTTGCCCCGGCGGTATCCGCCTTATCCGCCATCTGGAACGCTTCGCCTATTTTTGCGCCCTGCTGCCTGATTCTTTCATAGAGCCGCTCTATATTCTCTTTTTGCGCAACGTCTTCCGGCTTTAGCGTCCACTGCTCCGTCATCTGTGATTGTAATAAATTCTGAAACGCCTTAGAGCCTAACAGTTCTTTTACGGATTCTTGAAAATCCTCCCTTATCAGATGGGAATATCCGGAAAGCAGTTCTCCAATGTGGGTAAGCGCCGCTTTAGGAGAAAGTTCCCCATTTCCTGCCTGTCTGGCCGTTTCCGCATCCACTCCCAGCTTTTGCAGCAGCCGCCCAAGTTCCTGCCATGACTTTGGCGTAAGCGCTTCTTTTCCCGGTAGTGCATCATCCCTCACAATTCCATCTGCCGCCACTTTTTCCGGCGCACCTGTTCCGGTCGTCTGTGCCTTTTCCTGCTCCGGAGCCGTTTCTTTTGCCGGTATTTCCTCCTGCGGCATCTTCTGTACCATACCGTCTTCTTGCAGCGCATTATTTAACATGGCGTCTTTTCCATTTTCCGCCGTTTCTTCACCGGTAAAGGCTTTTATAATCTGTTCATAAAAAGAAACCGCCTCTGCGTCTTTTCCCTCCGCAATCAGTTCCTGATATACTTCCGGTAACTCTTCCGCAATCTGTTCCACGCTCTGCAAAATTTGATGCGCGCTGTTTTTATACGCCTCAAACTGCTCCAGGCTGATTTCATCAATCGGCAGCCCCAGACGAATCATCTGCATAATGGAGTTCGTATCCGCATGCGGAAAATCTACCAACTGCCTGTTGACATAGGCAATGGAATCTCTGTCGATTGGAAGCCCCTCTTCCATCATATCCGATACCATTTTCATATTTTCCGCATTCTCCGGCAGCCCCGCCGCCGCCAACGCTTTCATAATCGTTGCTTCGTTCGCCATATTGGAATAAAGCGGTATCAAAGAAAGCAAAGAACCATTGTTGGTCTTTACCTCGAAACTCATACTCTGCCCTAAGGCAATATTTAAATCTCTTTCCAGTTTTGCTGTCAAAACGGTATCCGCATCGAGGGCAATCTGTACCGTATTGCCGTTTTTGCCAACGACTTCCCCCTGAACGGCCTTTCCCGGTGAAAGACTTTTCAGCTCATTCATAATCCGGTAATTTCTCTCTCCGGCGGAAGCCGAAGCGCCCACGCTTGTCTTTCCCGTCACGTTCGTCTGCTTTATGCTTCGGTTTTTCGGTTGAAAAATGTCTCCTAATAAACTCAATGTGATTCCTCCGCTTCGTTTACGAAATGCGTAATAAAGGTTTTTCTATGAATCGGACACGGACCGTATTTTTTTAACGCTTCAATATGCGCCTGCGCGCCATAGCCTTTATTGGAAGCAAAACCATAGGCCGGAAAAATACTGTCATATTCCACCATAAGACGGTCTCTTGTCACCTTTGCCACAATGCTTGCCGCGCCAATGGAAATACTTTTGGCATCTCCTTTAATAATCGGAACCTGCTTCATCGGAAGCTGTGGTATGGTAACGGCATCATTTAATAGAATATCCGGTTGGACGGGAAGTTTTGAAACCGCTTCCTGCATTGCCTCGTAAGTCGCCTGTAAGATATTGATTTCATCAATCCGCTCCGGTGAACGGTATCCGATGCCTACCGCTACGGCTTCTTCCATAATGATATCATAGAGTTCCTCTCTTTTTTTTTCGGATAGTTTCTTGGAATCATTGATATATAAAATGTCACAATTTTTCGGCAAAATAACGGCTCCCGCCACGACCGGACCGGCAAGCGGCCCCCTGCCGACCTCGTCAATGCCGCAGATATAGGAATAGGCGTCGTATTTTTTCTCATAATATTTTAACTTCTCCGTACGTTCTTTTTCTTTCTCATAAGCAAGAAGCCTTTTTTTCGCCCTCCCGACCTCCTGCAACACGCCGCTTCGCGTATCCTGCTCATAGGCAGAAATTAACGCAGGCAGCTCGTTTATATCGGCTGCCTGTAATTTTAACTTAATCTCTTTGATTGATTCTGACACGTTAATCCTCCATTCTAATTTCCATTCCGCGCATTTCGCGACGGGGCGGCGCAAATATGTACGCTAACGGTGTTTAATAAAGCCAAATCGGTTAAACGGCCATATTCTAAGCCATGCCCTGCCGATAATATGGTCTCTTTTTATGTTGCCGACGGACGGGTCTCTGCTGTCGGTGCTGTTATTTCTGTTATCTCCCATAACAAAGTATTCATCATCGCCAAGCGTAATCGGCTCGTAGGCTCTGCCGGGTTCTTTGATAATCTCTCTTCCGTAGCCCTCTTGTAAAATCGTATCATTGATATAAATGTTTCCCTCGCCATCAATATAAATCGTTTCCCCGGGCAGACCGATAATGCGCTTTATAAAATAGGTATTATCCTCATATTCAAAAGGAAATACAATGATATCATAGCGTTCCGGGTCTTTAAATCGGTACGTAATTTTATCAACAATCAGATTATCATTATCACTCAACTTCGGCTCCATGGAACTTCCGCTCACCTGTGTTCTTTGTCCTACGAAGTGTATCACTAAGTAAGTGATGCACAGCACTATCAGAAGATATAAACTCGTACTTAATATTTCCCGTAATATTTTCTTCATTGCAATTTATAACCTCAATTCTGTTCCCCTTCTATCGTTTCGTCAGGTCTTTCCAAAGTAATTCTTCCTATCTTTCCGCTTCTGAAATCATCCAATAACAAGGCCGCCCCCTTTTCGTAATCGGGTTCTGCGCCCTTTTTATAACACTTTCTAATTTCACAGATATGCTCTAATGCCTGCAACGGTGTCAAATCCTCTTCCGGAAATTGATATCGCTGTATCAGTTCTTTTTTATAGTGTAACATCAAATAGGCAAGCAAGTCTATTGCCAGTTCCGTTATCTGTAAAATTTCATCATTCATGGAACCGATAAAAGCAAGATTTCTGCCCACATCCTGATTGTCAAATTTAGGCCACAAAATTCCCGGCGTATCTAACAATTCAAGGTCTTTATTTAAACGAATCCACTGTTTTCCCTTTGTAACGCCCGGTTTATTGCCCGTTTTCGTACAGGCCTTTCCCGCAACGGCATTGATAAACGTAGACTTTCCCACATTGGGAATCCCCGCTACAATCGCGCGCACCGGCCTGTTTACAATGCCTTTTTTTCTGTCTCTTTCTATTTTCTCGCGGCACGCTTCCTTAACAAGCGGCTGCATCCCCTTGATACCCGCGCCGCTTTTAGCATTTATCTCCAGAACATAGAAACCTTTTTCCCTAAAATATGCTATCCATTCTTTATTACATTTATCATCCGCCAAATCCGATTTGTTTAACAGAATCAGCCTGGCTTTGTTTTTTCCGAGTTCATCAATATCCGGATTACGGCTGCTTAACGGAATCCGGGCATCCACCAGCTCTATGACCAAATCGATTAACTTGATGTTTTCCTGCATCATACGCTTTGCTTTCATCATATGACCGGGATACCACTGATAATTCATATATACACTGCTCCTCCATCCATTTCACACCCTGCAGGTTTTGCATGGTTTATTCAACAAACCCCATCTCGCTCTCTTCACCCGACAAATGGAACCATGCTTTTCCTATAATATTTTTCTTTTCAATCGCACCGATATTATCCGACCTGCTGTCTTCGCTGCTGTTACGGTTATCCCCTAAAACAAAATACTCATCTGTTTCCAACGTGATTTCATTTTCCGCAACCCCGGCATCTATTATTTTATCATAACTTTCGTCTTCTTCCAACAATTCCCCGTCAATATAGACTTTTCCGTTTACAATCTGTATCGTCTCACCGGGCAGCGCAATGATTCTTTTCACATAATAGTGCGTATTCTGATTCCCGTTTGGCAAAAACACGACAACATCACCCCTTTTAGGGGAAGACAATTTATATACAAAACGATTGATTAAAATTTCCTGTCCGTTATATAAGGCGGGTTCCATAGAGTCTCCGATAACGCTCGTGCGCATACCCGCAAAATAAGTCAATGCCACGGCAAGAAAAACAGCAACCAAGGTTCCTATCATCATCTCGAAAATATCTTTTAAAAGAGCGGAATTCAACCGTCTTTCTTTCTGATAAAAATGCAATCCCTTTTTTCTTGCCAATATGACACCTCTTCTCTTAAGGTAAAAAACGGCTACCTCAAATTTCTTTAAGGTAACCGTCCGGATTTTACTCTTATTTTACCACTTCTTTTACTTTTGCCCTCTTACCGATACGTCCTCTTAAGTAGTACAGTTTCGCACGTCTTACTTTACCTTTTCTTACTACTTCAATTTTTTCAACGTTCGGAGAATGTAACGGCCATGTTTTTTCAACGCCAACGCCATTGGAGAGTTTTCTTACCGTAAAGGTTTCTCTGTTGCCGCCGCCCTGTCTCTTTAAAACAGTGCCTTCAAAAATCTGGATTCTCTCACGGTTACCCTCTTTAATCTTACCATAGACTTTAACCGTATCTCCCACATGAAACTCCGGAATCTGCTCCTTTACCTGAGCAGCTTCAATTTCTTTAATAATCTCGTTCATATTAACCTCCTGTATAAATGAGATGGATGTTCTTAATACATTCCGTAACAGAGGACCATCTATTTTCACAACATTAATAATTTATCATATCATGCCGCGAAATGCAAGCATTATTTTCTTTCCTGCCGATTGTTTCGTGATTGCCATTTCTCATATAAATCCGGGCGGAATCTTTTTGTCCTCTCAATGGACTGTGCGAGCCGCCATTCGTCCACTTTGGCATGATTGCCGGACAGTAACACCTCCGGCACTTTTTTATCCCGCCAGACTTCCGGCCTGGAATACTGCGGATATTCCAGTAAGTCATTGTAAAATGTCTCCGTCTGCGCCGATTCATCATTATGCAGGACGCCCGGCACAAGCCTTGCAATGGCATCTATCATCACCATAGCCGGCAGTTCGCCGCCCGTCAGCACATAATCGCCGATGGAAACATAGTCCGTCACAATTTCTTCTATTACCCTTTCATCGATTCCCTCATAATGTCCGCAGAGGAATATCAAATCTTTTTCTTTGGCAAACTCCATTGCCATCTTTTGATTGAATGGCTTTCCCTGCGGCGTTAAATAAATTACTCTCACTTCTTCTCCGGCAGCGGACGCTGCCGCCTTATAAGCATCATAAACAGGCTGTGCCTGCATCAGCATACCGGCTCCGCCCCCATAAGTATAATCATCCACCTTACCATGCTTATCAGTCGTATAATCCCTGATATTAACGGCTTCTATGGAAATATATTCTCTTTCAACGGCTTTTCCTAAAATACTGGTCTTAAGCCCCTGCATAACCATATCCGGGAAAAGCGTCAATACATGAAAGTTCATGATAACAGCCCGTCCATAATATGCACCGTAATTTCTTCTTTTTCCATATCAATCTTTCTTACGCATTCCTTAATCGCCGGCAGCAACGCCTCTTTTTCGTCAGGCATTTTTACAACATAGACGTCGTTTGCACCGGTTGCTAAAACGTCTTTTAAAACGCCGAAAGGCTCGCCGTCCTCCGTTACCACCCGCATTCCAAGCAAATCGGCAATAAAATATTCGTCTTTTTTCAGTTTTACAGCATCTTCTCTTGTTACAAATAATTTGGCGCCTTTATATTTTTCAATTTCATTGATAGAATCATAATCTTTAAATTTAAGAATCACATACTGCTTAAAAAATTTGACTCCCTCAATTACCATGGTTCGGCTTTCTTTTGCGCTTTCCAGAATGACTTCTTTTAACTTCTTAAACCGCGCGGCGTCATCCGTTGTCGGAAAAACCTTGACTTCCCCGCGGATGCCGTGTGTCTGCGTTATCACGCCGACCTGTAATCTGGATATTTTATCTTTTCCCATATTTACCATGCTCTTTCTCAGCCTGCAGGTTTGAACCGCCGGGTACAAACTTGCCTGCGAAAATTTATTTTTCACAGTATACTTACAGCCTCACGAATTGCTCATGAGGCTGCATGGCTTAAATAATTTCTACATCCACTCTCTTATTGTCTTTGGATGATGCCGCTTTTACTACTGAGCGGATTGCTTTTGCAATACGTCCCTGCTTTCCAATGACTTTACCCATATCGGATGCCGCAACATGAAGCTCTATCGTAATATTTCTTCCGTCTTCCTTTTCTGTTACAACAACCTCTTCCGGATTATCAACAAGCGCTTTTGCAATTATTTCAACTAATTCTTTCATAATCCACCTCCAGAAGCGTATCTGTCAATCGCCTGCTCTTACTTTTCAATGATGCCTGCAATTTTGAAAATCTTACTAACAACTTCCGTAGGCTGCGCACCGTTGGCAAGCCATTTCTTTGCCGCTTCCTCGTCTACCTTGTAAGTACTCGGATCTGTGTTAGGGTCAAAAGTTCCAATTTCATCGATACATTTTCCGTCTCTCGGGGAGCGGGAATCTGCAACTACGATTCTGTAATAAGGAGTTTTCTTCTTTCCCATTCTTCTTAATCTGATTTTAACTGCCATTTTTCTGCCTCCATTGTAAAAAATTAATATTATATTTGAATAGAGATGAATCTCTACACCTCACGATTATTTATAAACTGCTAAAAAGGAAGTTTTCCCATGCCGCCGAACATTCCCCGTCCACGCTTGCCTCCCATCATACCGGGCATCTGTTTCATCATTTTCTGTGACTGTTCAAACTGCTTAATGAATTTATTCACAATGCTGATATCCACGCCCGCGCCTTTGGCGATACGATGCTTTCTGCTCGGATTTAACAGTTTTGGGTTTTGCCTTTCCTGCGGCGTCATGCTAAGGACAATGGCTTCCATTCTGGCAAGCTGCTTTTCATCTACCATACTTTCAATATCGCCCATCTGCTTACCGCCCATGCCAAGCATCCCTAAGATACTGGAAATGCCCCCCATATTGCGCATCTGCTTCATACTTTCCAGATAGTCGTCAAAATCAAATTTGCCTTTCTTCATCCGGGCGGCCATCTGTTTTTCTTTTTCTTCGTCAATATCAATGTTCTGCTGCGCTTTCTCAATTAACGTCAGCACATCTCCCATGCCGAGAATACGGTTCGCCATACGCTCCGGATAAAACTGCTCCAAATCCGAAAGCTTTTCTCCCATGCCGACATATAAAATCGGCTTACCGGTCACCGCTTTAACGGACAAGGCCGCGCCACCCCTGGAATCGCCATCCATCTTGGATAAAATCACACCGTCGATGCCTACTTTATCATCAAAATCCTTTGCTACATTGACAGCGTCCTGACCTGTCATGGCATCCACGACAAGGAGCGTCTGATGCACTTCTACATTGGCTTTAATTTCTTTTAACTCCGCCATCATTTCCTCGTCGATATGAAGCCGTCCTGCCGTATCCAAAATAACAACATTATGTCCGTTTTTCTGCGCATGCTCCAAAGCGGCTTTTGCAATATCAACCGGCTTATGGTTTTCTCCCATGGAAAAAACGTCCACCTCCTGCTTTTCTCCATTGACCTGTAACTGCTTAATCGCCGCCGGGCGATAAACATCACATGCCACAAGAAGTGATTTTTTCCCTTTTAATTTTAATTTACCGGCTATTTTGGCCGTTGTGGTCGTTTTACCTGCTCCCTGCAGACCGCACATCATAATCACGGTAATCGCCTTACCAGGCTGCATCCGGATTTCCGTCGTATCGGAACCCATTAAGCTGACCATTTCTTCATTTACAATTTTAATCACCATCTGTCCGGGATTGAGACCGTTTAACACATCCTGGCCGACTGCCCGTTCCTCGACAGATTTAATGAACTGTTTTACAACCTTGAAGTTGACGTCCGCTTCCAAAAGCGCCATCTTTACTTCTTTTAAAGCCGCTTTTACGTCTTCCGGCGTCAAACGCCCCTTACTTTTTAAATTTTTAAAAACATTCTGCAGTTTATCCGTTAAACTTTCAAATGCCATATAATAACCATGCCTTTCCTCAACCTTTATAACTCTTCGAGGATGTCTGCCGATAACTGCCTGATTTTTCTGCAATACTTTATCTTATCCTCTTTTTCATCCTGCTCGTAACGTTTCGATAAAGCATCGATTTCTTTAATCTGTTCTTTGATTTTTAAAAATCTGGCAATCAGCTTTAATTTCTCCTCATACTCCATAAGCGCCTTATCGCACCGCTTCACGATGTCATGTACACCCTGCCTGCTGATTCCCGCTTCCGCGGCAATCTCGCTTAAGGAAAGATTTTCATAGACGATACCCTCGTATATCCGCCTTTGATGCTCTGTCAATAATTCGCCATAAAAGTCATACAACAAGCCTTGCTCTACGATTTTTTCCATGGTGAAAGCCATGCTCCTTTTTCAGCCTGTAGTTCTTTCAACTTTTGCTATTTTACTATATTGGTGTGGGGGTGTCAAGTAGTTTTTCTTTACAGGGATATATTTGTGTTTGTTCGTCTTATGTTGTCTTGTTGTAAAATCAAGGTTTTATATGTTTTTCTTCTATGGCACATTCAAAGACAATATTAAGACGACTCTTCAAATTTGCCATTGTACTATGGTTTTTTCCATCCTCAATCATTTCTGTGCAACATTGTCAAGTAACAATTTACAAAAAAGAGCCGATATTCGATACAACTTTTTCATAGAAGTTTCGATTATCGGCTTTCGTATCTGTCTGTACAGGAAAATACAATTTTGTTCACCATGCTACACAAAAAGCTGTGACGTTTTCATCTGCCACAGCTTAAAAAATTCTCTTTACCAGTTTTGACTTCACAATCTAATTATTTCTTCGTAACAGTCTCGATTAAAATATCAAATAATTTCTTTCATATCATTCGATTCCTTTAAAAATTTCTTTTCAAATTCAAGTAAGTCCTTTTTTCTCTCTTTTATTTTTTTGCAAGGAATCCCGACATATATTCCCCACGCGTCCACACTCCTATTTACTAATGACATGCTTCCTATGGCACTTCCTTCTCCTATTGTTACATTCGGCAAAACACTTACTCCTGTGCCTAAAATTACGTGTCTTCTAAGTGTTACTTTACCTCCAGATACGTTTCTAAATTCATCTGGAACAGTCGGATTTGTAAATGCTATACCACTATAATCATCACTGTCTCCATAAATCACACCACGAGATGATATGGCTGAAAAATCTTCCATCACAATTCCTGACTCACCGCCAAATAATCCACAATACGCAGCGATATGAATGAAATTTCCTAAGGTTATGTTTCCGCTCAATATACAAAAATCATCTATTCGAACATTGTCTCCAATACTGATTTTATTAGCTCCGTATATTGTAGCGTTTCTGCTTATCAATACATTTTCCCCATAAGAGTGTAATCCTAATTCCTTTAGTTCTTGTTTACTATAAAAACTCGTTGCCATTTTCTGCCCCCCAAAAAAGTGTACTTTTTGGATATCAATTTTTAATTAAAATTCTGCTTTACGAAATAATACATTTTCATTGCAAAATAAGCGTTTTTATAGTATCATTGATTTCAGATGTAGCAATAAGGCAATTTACAAAAAAGTACACATTCCTGTAAATCTGACTGCTTACAATAATTTAGATTTTTCGTAAACATCTGCCCGATACCGAAATGTGGACATTGGCATTCTACAGGCTTTTGCCGCTGATAGTCCGGTAATTTTTCCGTTTTTCCATTGCTGGTACACCTGATGAAAGTTTTCTGGCAATGGTTTTGGTGGTCTGCCAAACCGTATTCCCTTAGCTTTTGCCGCCGCTATTCCTTCTGCCTGTCGTTGTCGTATA
>JAMPCN010000038.1 GCA_023666125.1 Bacillus sp. (in: firmicutes)
TTTATAAAATGATATTATAATTATAGAGAAATAATGTATATGTTAAATTTCCCGCACGGATTTGAGATTCTGCGGAGCGGAATTATGGCGGTTAGTATGAAAAATTATCATATCATTCAAGTATGAATATCAATTTGAAAAAGAATTTACACTATTTTGATAAAGAAGTATTATTTAATGAATTGAAGAAAATAAATCAATGGTATGATAAATGCGAATATCTTCATGATTTTGCAACTGACTATAGGATAAAAAGTATACAATCAGCTTTTCTGAAGTATGCTCGCTATTATCCGAATCATCAGGCTGGAAAAGTATTTAATAATATGTTGGGGTTTCGGACACTTTGTGATAATTATGAAAGTGTATTATTATTAAAAGGCTGTAACCAGATACGAATTGCAGATATGTCCAGAGGAAAAGCTCATGATGATGGTTATAGAGGAGTTCATGTATATTATCAATTAGATAATTTTCATTATCCAATTGAAATACAATATAATACTTATTATGATAGACAAATGAATAATTGGCTCCATAAATATATCTATAAAAAATCGTATGATAACAACATTGGGCAGCATTTAAGGTATGCATACGAAAATGCTGAAATTAGAAATGAAAATGAGTTTAAGGAGGAATTAAAGAATGTGCTACTTAATTGCAAAGAAATTTGATGATACAGGCTGTTTTGCCTTGCAGACTACACATGGTTCACATTTAGTTGATTTTAAAGAACATCTTATACAAGAAATTGGAGATGAACAGATTCAGTTAGTAACTATAAGCAGACCTTCTGCATATGGAGAATATGAACCATACCATTTTGTAGATACAGAACAAGAATTTGAACAGGCAGTAAAAAATATGTAAATATAAAAACCTTCAGTTGCGAAATTGCAGAGAATTGTGAAAGCAGGAACTCATGAAACGGAGATATCCTGCTTTTATTATATAGATTTTTGTTTTTGACGGTAAAGATGAGTAAATGAGAAATATATTTACTTGACAAAATATGACAAGAAGTGATATATTTATCACACAATAATCAACAGGACAGTTTTATCAAATCTCAAACAATTTACCGATAAGCTGAATGTATATAGAGAAAGGAACGGATTGTAATGGGAACATTTGCAAACTTATATCATGAAAAAGGAACAAGCATTCCGAACGGAAAGATAGAAGAATTTAAAAAACGACTTGAAATATTATACCAGGCTGGCGGCATGATGGAATTAGAAAGAGTATCTTTATTTGGCAAAACAATAGGTACAATTCGTAAGGTGGCAATGCACGAATATGGTATGGATTTTTATTATAATTACTTTGAGGATGATTGCTGGGAAAATGCGGGATTTAGTATAGAAAAAAATCATGTTTGGAGCGGGAAAATCGGATGGAGACAGTTTCATAGAGTTGTTGTGGCGGCTTATGTGTTGGAAGAATTGTATACAGACGGAACGGCGATTGCAATGGTAGATGATAAACCGGTAACAGTTTATGCGAATACAGGCTGGATAAATTATTTGTTTCAGGAGAACTATTATTTTAAAAACAGAGACCCATGGAAATTATTTGAAACCATGTACAAGGATGAAGATGATTATTATTTAGAAAGAACGGATTGGCAGACCTTTATGCGGGAAGAGTATGGAGTGCTGGGGTATATTGAGATTTATGCTGTTTTAAACGGTACAGAGGCGGCGATTGCATATATGGAGGATTTCATCAGCGGATGTGAGGAAAAAGAGGATGAGCAGCAGGGAGGTTTCGGTATTCTGAATTGTGCTAAAGCCGTGCGAAAAGAAATAGAAGAGTTTAAGAAGACAAGTTCTTTACCGAAAAAAAAGGCGGCGCTTTTTCTGGTGGAAATGCTAAGGAAATATTATGAGCAGGATTCCATGGAGCTTTCTATTGGTGATGGATATGACGATAAAGTTTTACGGAAGATTCTATTATTTACAGCAGTGTCGGATATTCCGGCATATGTGTTTAAAGCGATAGCAGAGACCTTTGAAATGGATTTTTGGGAATTGTGGGAACGGTTCAGCGGTGTTGCACGAAGAAGGATATCAGAAAAAAAGGAAGAATATAATCATATTGTTAAAGAATTGACAACTATGGAATTTTTTCATCAGTCGCCGGATGATATGATACCATATTGGAAGCCGGACGGAAGCATAAAGTTTTCGGTGGAACTGCAAAGTTGGTTTCAGAAAATAAAGAAACAGTTTGATGCGTTGATGCAAGAAGAAATACAGATTACTAATCCATTGCGGTGGATTGTTGATTTGATGGTGTATGCTGATGAAGAATATTACAATATATATACATTTTCTGATTTCTTTGAGGAAACGATAGAAAATTTAGCAGATAAAAAATATATTGTTTTATGGAAAATTTATGAGGATATGCTTTATAATCCTGAGTTGGAAGAAGCCGGAAGTGTCATATTTGTTCCCGAAGGCAGCGAACATGAACATGAGGGACTCCATTATTGGGGAGAGCAGCCTCGCCGTCGGCTGATAACAAGCTGGGATATGATGGAGGAAGATAAACAGTGTAATAAAGCAAGAGTAACGCTGCGCAGATATATGGCGTTGGCAGCAAATAAGGAATTGAGAAAAGAAATATTGGGATTTTGAGCAACCTAATATCTGGAGAAACATATGGCAGAAATGATTACAAGAATAAAGGCATACAGGGAAAGACTGTCGATGAGCCAAAAGCAGTTGGCAGAGAAAGTAGGAGTCAGGCGGGAGACTATTGTGAGACTAGAGAATGGGCAGTATAATCCATCACTGAAATTGGCGATGGATATTGCCAAAGAATTTGGAGCAACGGTTGAAGATGTATTTATTTTTATTGAAGATGAGGCGGTTTTGGTAGAAAGAATAAAAGATAGAACATGAGTGTTGAGTAGAATAGTCTTTTGGGTTATACTTATACAAGAGGTAGAGATTGATAGGAAAGATGGTAACGAGGATGTCAGTATTACAAAGTCAGGTTATACAATCTCTTGATGGTCTGTCAGAGGATAATTTACAGTTTTTACTTGATATGATTCAGCGTTTTATGAAAAATGATAAAATTAAGGAAAAAAGTAATGATAAATCAGTAATAGTTAATAGCAGCATCCGTAGAATTGGCAGTTTAGAAGGTCAGAATCTCATTGACGCAGATTATGATATAGATGAATGTAATGATGAGATTGCAGAAATGTTTGGGGGAAATAATATATGAAAGTACTGATAGATACACATATAGCTATTTGGGCGGTGTTAAATGATTCTAAATTACCTAAACAGGCAAAAGCGGAGAGCCTGCACCTTGCACCTAATATCTTTTCAAATCAATAGACAGGAGAAATAGTATGCCAACAAAAGAAACCGGCATTTTACTCTACGAAAACCCCCTATCCTGCGAAGAGGATATCAAAGGCTTTGTATTGGAAGGTCAGGCACACATCACATTTGAGAACAAACGAATGCGCATGGAAAATGCAATAGATGCGAAGCAGGGGCAGAAAGCAAATTTTGTGTTGTGGTGTCCGGAGGAATTTCCTGCGGATATTGTTATCGAATGGGATTTTTGGCCGATAAAGGAACCCGGGCTTTGCATTTTGTTTTTTGCGGCAAAAGGAAAAAACGGAGAGGATATTTTCGACGAAAGGCTTCAGGCGCGGACGGGGGAATATCCTTTATACCACCATGGGGATATCAACGCTTTCCATGTATCATATTATAGAAGAAAAGAACCGGACGAAAGGGCGTTTCATACCTGCAATTTAAGAAAAAGCTACGGATTCCATCTGGTGGCGCAGGGAGGCGACCCGATTCCCGATGCGGACGAGGCGAAAGGACCTTATCGGCTTGCTTTATCAAAGCAAGGCGGCAGGATAATTTTTTCGATTAACGGATTGGAAATTTTCCGCTTTGATGACGACGGGGAGCTGCTTGGCGGCGGTAAAATCGGTTTCAGGCAGCTTGCGCCGCTTATCGGCGAGTATGCGAATCTGAAAGTTTATGCTGCCGGAAAATAGAACCATGTAATTTTATATAAATGAAATAGTAAGAGGCTGCTGTTTTTATGGTGAAAATCATAAAAACGGCAGCCGTATTTTTTTGAATAATATGCAATATTACTTGACATGGGGGGGAACAAAACGGTAAAATAGTAATAATTTATAAAATATCTATAAAATGATTGGGGAAGATAAAAACTGCGGATAGTTTCCGCAAGACGGAGAGGTGGTTCAGGTTTATGGCGGGTAAGCGCAAGAAAAATGAAGTTACGTTATCAAACGGCAAAACAATCACGGTCAACAGGATGAGTACGGGGCGATACATATTACAGCACAAGTGGCTGTATTTGATGCTGCTTCCGGGCGCTCTTTATTTTATTCTGTTCCGTTACATACCGATGGGCGGTCTGGTAATTGCCTTTAAAGAGTACAGTCCTTTCAAGGGCATCTGGGGAAGCGACTGGGTAGGTTTTACGCAGTTTAAAAAATTTTTTACGACCAATGACTTTCCAAGGCTTTTAACGAATACGCTGGGCATCAGCGTCCTGCAGTTAGTGCTGTATTTCCCGGCGCCGATTATTCTTTCTTTATTCTTAAATGAAGTCCGTCACAACGGTTATAAACGTGTGGTACAGACGCTTGTATATATCCCCCACTTTGTTTCGTGGGTTATCGTAGCCAGCCTTACCTATCAGTTATTTAATGTGACAGACGGTGTGTTTAATGTTATTTATAAGGCGATATCGGGCGGTCAGACATTTGATATTCTTTCTAAACCGTCTACATTCTGGGGATTGATTGTCGGTCAGGATATCTGGCGCGAGACAGGTTATGGAACGATTGTATTCTTAGCGGCTCTTTCCGGCGTAGACCAGGAACTTTATGAGGCGGCGCGTGTGGATGGCGCGGGAAGATGGCGGCTTATGTGGCATATTACGCTTCCGGCAATCCGCGGCACGATTATTATGATGTTGATTATGCGTGTGGGAAGTATCTTAAATACGGGATATGATCAGATTTTCCTTATGAGAAACGATTTAAACCTGGCGAAAGCGGAAGTGTTTGATACATACATTTATATGAAAGGTATCAGGAGCGGGCAGTATTCGTTCTCGGCAGCTGCGGGTATGTTTAAGTCCATTGTAGGAATGATTCTGGTGTTGGTTTCTGACCGGATAGCGAAGCTGTGCGGCGAGAGCGGATTATATTAGGGGAGGTGCGCAAAATGGCGAAAGAGCATAAGGTGAAAGAGGGCGCCAAAGTAAGAAAAAGTACGGGCGACCGCATCGTGGACGTTATTATATATGTTGTGCTTGGACTCATTGCACTGAGTACGGTACTTCCCTTTTTGTATGTGCTTGCAGGTTCCTTTGCAACGGAGAAAGAGTTGACGGAAAAAGCATTTTTCATTATTCCCAGCGAATGGTCTATTAACGCGTACCGCTATGCCATTGAGACGGCAAATATTTTACGCGGACTGCGCAATTCCATTTTGCTGACGGCGCTTGGCACGGTAATGTGTATGCTGTTTTCCCTGACTTTTGCTTATCCGTTGTCCAAAACCCATTTCAGGGGACGCAACTGGATGATGAATCTGGTAATTGTAACCATGCTTTTCAGCGGCGGCATGATTCCGACCTATATTGTAGTGCAGACGTACGGTCTGCTGGATTCCTGGTGGGCATTGGTTTTACCGGCGCTTATTAATCCATTTAATATGATTATTATTAAGAAATTCTTTTCGGGGCTTCCGGTGGAGTTAGACGAAGCCTCTTATATGGACGGGGCGAACGACTTGCAGATTTTTTTGAAAGTGGCTTTGCCGTTGTCAAAACCCGTAATAGCGTCCATATCGTTGTTCTACGGCGTAGGTTTCTGGAATGATTATTTCAATGCCATGATTTATTTGCAGGATGCGAATAAGTTTCCGATTCAGATTCAGTTGAGGGCGATTATTTTACAGACGTCGAAGATTGCCGATACGCTGATAGATTATGATTTGAACGGTGCGCCGCCGGATAAAGCGGTAAAAATGGCTTGTACAGTTATCGCAACGGTTCCGATTTTGCTTATTTATCCTTTTGTACAGAAATATTTCACCAAGGGCGTTATGGTAGGCGCGGTGAAAGGCTGATATAGTGATTGCGGCGTAATTACGTCTTAATCAATAGATAAAAATAAAATTAACAGGAGAGTGAAAAGCGATGAAAAGAAAGACTTTAAAGAAAGTAAGCGCAGTTGCGTTGGCGCTTACGATGGTTTGCAGTCTGGCGGCATGCGGCAGCAGCGGCGGAAATACTGCGGCGGATAATACGGCGGCAGATACCAGCAGCACAGCGGCAGCAGACAATACGGCAGCAGCAGACACTAACACAGCGGCAGCCGACAACAGCGCGGCTGAAAGCGCTCCGGCAGAGCGTCAGACAATCAGCATCAGCGTTATTGACGTAAATGCAGGTATGAACAACGTAGGTGATGATGCGGCTGATATTTTACAGCAGATGGAAGATTATACCGGCGTAGATATGGATTTGCAGTGGGTGGCAAATGATACGCTGGCGGAGAAGAACTCTCTGTATTTGACAAGTCCTTCCACAATGCCTCAGATTATCTCATGGGGCGGCACAGTTACCGGTGATGTGGTAAATGCGGCAAAGAACGGCGCATTCGTAGACTTGAATGACTACATCTGGGATTCAGAGAAATATCCGAATCTTTCCGGTATGTCCAAAGAAGTTGCGGCTAACTTGACGGTAGACGGCAAACTGATTGCCATTCCCCGTTCCCGTGTAGTTGGACGTTATGGTTTATGCTATCGTCAGGACTGGGCGGAGAAGCTGGGTGTTGAACTTGGACCCAACGCAACGCCTGATGATGTGTATGATATGCTTTACGCATTTACATACAATGACCCGGACGGCAACGGCGTAGACGATACGATTGGTATGGAAATGACATTGTATACAGGTCCTTTCGATATTATCCAGACATGGTTTGGCTGCGGTAACGGCTGGGCGGAAGTAGACGGACAGCTTGTTCCGGTATGGATGCAGGATGAATATTTCGAGGCAGTGGAATACATCAAGAAACTGTATGACGACGGTTTGATGCCGCAAGACTGGGCGACAAGACCTACCGATACATGGTCTGATGGCGTTAAGAAAGGTGAAAACGGCGTTTATATCGACGTAATGGATAGCGGTAAGAGAATCTGGAACTACTTTGTAGCGGAAGATACTTATACGCAGTCTGTAGTAAATCCGGATGAATCTGCAAAAATGATTCTTTACGGCGCAGTAAACGGTCATACTTATGCAACGGCAGGATACAACGGTTTCTTTACTTTGTCTGCAACAACGCTTGATACAGAAGAAAAGATTGAAGCAGCATTGACTCTGTTAGATAAACTGAACGATACGGAGATGCTGATTCTGACCCAGTATGGTCTGGAAGGCAAAAACTATGAGATGAACAATGGTTATCTTGTAGATTTGGATTTGGAAGATGATAAACTGGCAAATAACTATAAAGGTTTGAACCAGCTCTTAGCTTTCCTGCCTTCAACAGAAGAGACGGATGAAAGAATCCCGATTGAAAGAAACGAGCGCGACCAGGCACAGGTAGACGCATATGCAGAAGCATTGAATTATGCGGTATTGAATCCGGCATTGTCTTACCTTGTAAATTCTGAGACCTATTCTATCGACGGTGCAACGCTTGATACGGAAGCAACGGCTTTAAGGTCACAGTATATCTGCGGCACTATCAGCAAGGATGAATTTACATCAGGTCTTGATAACCTCAGAACAAGAGGCTACGACCAGATTATTCAGGAAGTAAACGAGCAGTATCAGGCAAATAAATAATAAAGTATAGTATATGGATATCGGGCAGGGTACGATTTTGTTTCCTGCCCGATTTTTCAAATTTAAGAGTATTATTTCTACAGGGTTTTGGGATTTGGAGAAAGTTATGTATATAGATTTATCAGGTATATGGAGCATTACTTTAGATACGGAGAGCGGCATACAAAAGGGGGATATCGGCATTCCGGGCGTCCTGCAGGCGCAGGGGTATGGAAACGGCATTACATATGATACGCCGTGGGTAAGCGGCCTGCACGATAACTGCTGGTTTGAGAGAGAGGAGTATCAGGTTTCGGATAAGCGGGGTGTGGAGGTTTCTTTTTTATCGCAGCCGCCGAAGCATTTTTTAGGAAAAGCATATTATAAACGGACATTTGAGATAAAAGATAAAACAATAGAATATGAAACAGCCAAAGAAAAAGACTGGATGTTAGTGATAGAATTGACGCACTGGAGAACGAAAGCGTGGATAGACGGCGTGGAAATGGGAGGAGACTGCTCACTTTGCACACCGCACCGGATATCCTGCGGGAAACTGGCGGCGGGAGTCCATGAAATTATGGTGGAGGTGGACAATTCCATGCAGTATCCCTACCGCCCCGATGGGCATGGGGTATCGGACGCTTTGGGCGCGACATGGAATGGCATGGCGGGGGAAGTGGCGCTCATGACGGCGGATGAAGTTTATAAGCGTGAAGAGGAAAAGAAAGCATATGCCGGGGCGCATCCAAGGCGGATAGAGATAAAAAACGGCATGTTTTATGTGGACGGCATTCCTGAATATTTCAGAGGCACGCATTTTGGAGGGGATTACCCTTTGAGCGGTTATCCGCAGACGGACAGGGCATGGTGGGATAGAATCTGTAATATTATAAAAGAATGGGGATTGAATTTCATACGCTGTCATTCTTACTGTCCGCCGGAAGCGGCGTTTGCGGCGGCGGATGAGGCAGGGATTTATCTACAGCCGGAGTGTGGCATGTGGAATCATTTTGAAGATGGAATTTTGATGCTTGACGTTTTAAAAGCGGAAACCGAAAGAATTTTACGATGCTTCGGACATCATCCCTCTTTTGTACTGTTTTCGCCGACCAACGAACCGTCGGGAGAATGGTACCGTCCGCTGCGGCAGTGGGTGGAGGAAACAAGGGCATATGATAAGATGTTAGGTTACGAAGGGCGCAGGCTATACACGGCGCAGTCGGGGTGGTTTTATGACGTGCCGCCGAAAGCGATTACGGGTACGGATTACCTGTATTTCCACCGTTCAGCGTTTGGACCTTACCATGGCGGCATGATACGCGGCAGGGAGGGCTGGAAAGGAAAAGATTACAGTCCGAGTCTGGAGGGAGCAAAACTTCCGGTTATCTGTCATGAAATGGGGCAGTGGTGTTCCTATCCTGACTTTACGCTTATAAACAAGTTTACGGGCTATTTACAGCCGTCCAATTACAGGGTATTTCGGGAAAATTGTAAAAGAGCGGGTCTGTTGGAGAAAAACGAAGAATTTGTTTATGCGTCCGGCAGAAATCAGGTACGATTGTATAAAGAGGATATAGAAGCGAATTTCAGGACAAAAGAACTCTATGGTTTTGAAATGCTGGATTTACATGATTATTTAGGGCAGGGAACGGCGCTTGTCGGAGTGCTGGACGCGTTCTGGGAGGAAAAAGGATATGTAAAACCATCGGAATTTTGGCAGTTTTGTAATAAGACGGTACTGCTGGCGCGTTTTTCTTCCTATGTATATGAGTGTCCTGACGATAAGACGAACAATCCCACGGTTCCCGTGGAAATCTGCCATTTCGGAAATGGGGATTTGGAAAACTGCGTGATAAAGTGGCAGTTAAGCGACATGGAGAACAAAACGGATGAGGCATTGGCAGTATGGGCGTGCGGGGAATTGGCGGTAGAAAGGATAGAGAACGGGCGCAATGCCTCTGTCGGTAACATCTGTCTGCCGCTTGCGGGTCTATCCAAAAACAGCAGACTGCAGTTTTCGCTTTCTCTTTATCAGGATGGTACAGACGAGGCAGTTACTATGAATCAATGGGAACTGTATGCCTATTGCAGATTGAAAAAAGAGCATGGTGATAAAAATGACATAAGTTACGATACGGCGGATGTGGTATATACGCGCATCTGGCAAGAGGCAAAAGAATCTCTTGCGAAAGGAAAGAGGGTAATCTTTTCACCAAGACTTTCGGATTTATCCTATGAATGCCCGCCTGTGTCTGTCAAAAATGTATTTTGGAATGCGCAGATGGGAGCGACGTGGGGCAGGAGTATGGGGATGCTTATCGATACGTCGTCTCCACTCTTTAATGATTTTCCTACCGATAAGACAGGCGGCTGGCAGTGGGAGGGGATTCTTTCCCGCGCAAGAGCTTTTGATATCAGGGGATTCGGGCGTTTGGACGACAATCCGGAGGGCGTGGAGCCTCTCGTCAGGATAATCGATGACTGGAACAGGAATTTACCGCTTGCGCTTATCTTTGAGGTGAAAGTGGATGAGGGAAGTCTTTTGGCGGTGTCGGTAGACTTTGAGACAGAGACGGGGAAACAGTCGGAAGCGGAACCCGCGGTGCGGGCGTTGAAAAGAGCGTTGTTTTGCTATGCGGCGTCGAATGCGTTTTGCCCTAAAGTACGGATGAGCGGTGCGGAAATGGAAAAACAGATGCAAAAATGCTTGTTTCCGACTTATCGGATGCGGCAGATGGTTAGTGATATCCGCTATCCCGAACAGGCGAAGGTGCAAGGCGGCGCGGAGCTGATATCGGCAAATCCGGAGAAAGCGGCAATGATACGGGCGCAGTCCTTTCCAGTCTCTGTTATTTTGGAATTTCAAAAGGAAATTACAGTATGCGGATTATTATATGTGCCGGACCAGACGGCGCGTCAGCGCAGAGGGTTTGTCAGGGAATATCTTCTGCGGATAAAGGAGGCGTCTACAGACAGGATAAAGGAGACGTCTACGGACAGGGTACGGGATGTCTCTACCGGCAGGGTACAGGAAGTACGCGGCGGCTTAAAAAATACAAGTCTTTCACAGGAAATAAAAATCGCTCCGATATTGGCAAAAGAACTGGAATTTTCGGTTCTGTCCGTATACGGGGAGACAGACATGGAAGAATGGGTGGAGAAGAGTGACGGCTATTATAAAGTCAGACGGGAAGAGGCGGTAGAAGTCATCATAGGGGGGCTGCACGTTATTTGTGAAGAGAACGGAGAATATGAAGAAGTCTTTCTCATGCCCTTTGAGAAAAGCAAAGCGGTATATCAAAAAGCGGATATTGAAAATTAGTTAAAAATAGGCAGCGAATGAGAGAAAGGAGTGCGGAGATGATGGAATTACATAATTTGCGAACGACAAAGCCCATGGGAAATACCACATGGGGCTGTATATGGAAACAGGGGGAATGCAGTAAGGAGACTTCCTATGTCTGCACAGGCGAATCCGGCAGGGAAGTGGAGATGCAGACAAGGATAACCGCATACTGGCCTGACGGTTCCGTAAAGTGGACGTCGCATACCGCGGATGCCAAGGCGCTGGGAAACCGCATTACGGTAAGAGCCGAAAAAAATGGAAAGGCGGCAGAACAAGGAACGGTAGGCAGCAATGGAGTGGCAGAAAACAAAGAGACAGACGAAGGGATTGTATTGACGGAGATAGAGGATACGATTACGATTGACACGGGCTGCTTTGTCATGTATATTACGAAAAACGGTTCCAGACTCTTTGACCGCGTGGAAGCGGATAAAAAGGCAGCGTTGGAAAATGCGGAACCGGTATTAGAGTTGGAACAGCCTCTTACACAGGATGCAGACGGATATCAACAAACGCCGTCCGTGCTGCACGCGGCGGCGGTAAAGGAATACCGGGGAGTGATTGAGAAAGTCACGTTGGAAGAAGTGGGAAAACTTCAAGTCATTGTTAAATACGAGGGAACCCACAGGGCATTGGATGGCGAGGAAAAGATTCCGTTCATTATCCGCATGACATTGGGCAGGAATCAAAAAGAGATTAAGTTTATGCACACCTTTTTATATGACGGGGATGAAAACAAAGATTTTCTAAAGGGAATCGGCATCCGTTTTGAAAAACCGATGGAGGGCGCGTTCTATAACAGACATATCAAGGTGACGGGAGACCATGGCGTATTCCATGAGACGGCGCTGCCCATGATTTCATGGCGGCCGAGAGTTCCCGCAGGTTTTTACGAGCGGCAGATGCAGGGAGAGTTATTGCAGCCCGCAGGGCAGGAAAAAGAAGTGGTGGAGCGTATTATAAAGGATGCGCCGCACTGGAACGAGTATAATATCTGCCAGGATTCCCCCAGCCATTTCCTAATCAGTAAGAAACTGAAAGGAGAAAATCTGTGCGAGATAGACTGTCTGCACGGTGTGAGAACAAATGGCGGAATCGCTGTCGGTGCGGAGAATGGCAGCGTCATGATGGCAATACGGGATTTTTGGGAGAAATATCCGGCTGGCTATAGTATCAAGGGTCTGGATGATACTAAGGCGGCATGTACCATATGGTTCTATTCGCCGAAAGCGCAGGCATATGATTTCAGGCACTATGCTGAAAGGGGATATAATCAGGTCTGCTATGAAGGCTATGATTATAAGGGTGCCGACCCGGTGGGAATCGCCTGTACCGGCGAGTGCGCGGTTTCGCTTTGTCCGGAATTGATACCGGAGGATGAAACCATCGCTCTTTTATGTGAGAATGTCAACCGTCCTGCGTTCTATGTGGGGAATCCGGAGTTTTACCATGAACGGCGCGCCTTTGGATTCTGGTCTCTGCCAGCCGGGGAAACACCGATGGAACGCTGGCTGGAAGAGCAGATGGAGAATGCTTTTGCTTTTTATCAAAAAGAAGTGGAACAGCGGAATTGGTATGGTATTATGAACTATGGGGATTTTATGCACACCTACGACGGCGTACGCCACCAATGGCGATATGATATCGGCGGGTACGCCTGGGATAACACCGAGCTTGTACCAACCTTATGGCTCTGGCTGTACTTTATGCGCAGCGGCAGGGAGGACGTTTTTACACTGGCGGAAAAACTGTCGCGCCATGCCTCGGAAGTCGATGTCTATCATTTCGGAAAATATAAAGGGCTTGGTTCGCGCCATAACGTCCGTCACTGGGGATGCCCCTGCAAGGAGGCAAGAATTGCAATGGCGGCGCATCACAGGTTTTTATATTATCTGACAGGCGACAGGCGTTTGGAGGATATTTTTGACGAGCTGAAAGACAATGAACTCAGCTTCCTGAACAGAGACCCGTTAGGGGATTTTTATGAAAAGTCCGAAATGGTCTACCCAAGCCATGCACGCAGCGGACCGGACTGGTCGTCACTTTGTTCCAACTGGATGACGGAATGGGAGAGAACGGAAAATATAGAGTACCGCCAAAAGATTGTTACGGGGTTGGAAGATATTAAGGCTGCGCCGCTCAAACTTTCTTCCGGGCCGGATTTTGAATTTGATCCGCATACGTTGCATTTACGCTATATAGGGGAATGCACGACGGGCGGCTGTCATCTGCAGATTTGTATGGGCGCGCCGCAAATCTGGCTGGAACTGGCGGATTGGCTGGAGGACGAAGAATTTAAGGATATGCTGGCGAACCACGGACGCTTTTACTATCTTTCCCATGAGGAACAGCTTGCGGAATCGGGCGGTATTATTGGCGACAGGGAGTCTACGCTTCCGTTTATGAACGCGGCGTTGGGAGCATACGGTGCGAAGCGTTTGAAACTGCCGCAGCTTGCGGAAAAGACATGGGAGATTTTGTTACAGACGCTGGTTTTTGAGAATAACAGCGAGGGCTTTGCCGTAAAAGGAATGAAAGACTGCGGCAATCAGGAACTTTTATCGGAAATACCATGGATATCAACCAATTTTACGGCACAGTGGTGTCTGAATGTAATTATGACACTGGAATTTATACGGGATGCTCTTCCCGAAACCGTAGAAGAAGTCATGGAACTGGTCAAAGACGGGAAACAGGAATTATTTAGAAAGGCATAGGAGCCGGAGCGTTGCAAATGCTTCGGAATGGAGGTTAGAATGAAAATAAGGGAAATAGCTGACGACAGCGTTACCGTGGAATGGCAGCCCATAGACGGGGCAAAAGCATACGGGGTTTATTGGGCGGATGCAAATACGCCTATGATGGAATATAAGAAAATGACGGAGACGGCGGACTGTTCCTATACGCTTCATAAGGCAACGCATGTTCCGCACTATTTTAAGCTTTCCTGTATTAAGGACGGCAGGGAAAATATGCTGGATGAGCTGTTTGAAACGCCGATACATAAGGTCTTTCATCCCCAGCTTGAAAAATTAAACAGGGGGTTAATTGCGGTTCCGGCAAAAGAGGGCGTCTTTTTAAGCTGGCGTCTGTTCGTGGACGAGGTGACGGGTTACTGCGAGACGGGGCTTACCGGCACGGACTTTGCCGTCTATCGGAACGGAGAGCGGCTGGCGGTCGTTACGGACAGCACAAACTATCTGGACAGAGAAGGAAAAGGTGCGGACAGATATCTTGTGATACCGGTTGTAGACGGGATTGAGCAGACAAAGGAGGCGTCGGAGGAAGTGATGCCGTGGGAGCATCCGTATCTGGATATCCCGCTAAAAAAACCGTCGGACGGCGTAACGCCTGCGGGAGAACGTTACGAATACAGCGCAAACGATATGAGCGTCGCGGATGTGGATGGCGACGGGGAATATGAATATCTGGTGAAATGGGATCCGTCTAATTCCCATGATGTTTCCATCAAAGGATATACGGGAAAGTGTTATATAGATTGTTATAAACTGAACGGCACGCTGCTCTGGCGGTTGGATATGGGAATCAATATCAGGGCGGGCGCACATTATACGCAGTTTATGGCATACGATTTTAATGGCGACGGAAAAGCGGAGATGGCGGTCAAAACCGCTCCGGGAACGAAGATGATACGGTATCGTGCGGACGGAAGCGTGGAAGCGGAACAGTACATCACCATGCCGAAAGAGGACAAGGAAGCGGGATATTCCCATGAAGATAATTATGTCTGCTCCGCAGAGGATTACCGGGAACATATGATAACGGTATTTATGAAATGGCATGAATATGAGGAGGTAAAAAACGCTCACTGGCCGGCGTCTTTAGAGGAATGTTTCGGAATTGAAAAAGAATATGAATATCCGTTAAGCAGACAGGACGCGGAAAAACTGACAGATTATTTTATTAGGGAATATGCGCCGAAAAGAAGTCCTAAAAATCAGCTTTGGCAGTTTGAGGGCTTCATCTATGAGGGTCCCGAATATCTGACTATGTTTGCGGGAGACGGCGCGGAGTTAGAAACCATCCGTTTTCGTATGGAAAGAGTGGATGACGGTCTGCTGTGGGGCGACTATGCGTTTCCAAGGATAGAGCCATGCAACCGCGTGGACAGATTTTTATCGGGCGTGGCGTATCTGGACGGCGAAAGACCGTATTTAATCATATGCAGGGGCTATTATACAAGAACGACCATTGTGGCGTATGATTTTTTTGAAAATAAATTTCGCGAAAAGTTTGTAGTGGACAGCGGATTTGTACCGATGAAAAATCCGTTTAATGATTGTGAAATCCATGATATCGTGGGAACCGACCCGATATACGGCAAGATTGCGGGACAGGGAAATCACAGTCTGGCGACTGCGGATGTGGACGGCGACGGTTTTATGGAAATTATATATGGCGGCTGCGTTATTGACCATGATGGAAGTGTGCTTTACAGTAGCTACGGCTACAGACCGGATAAAGTATATGCCAAATTCGGTCATGGCGACGCCATGCACGTTGCGAAAATCAATCCCGACAGACCGGGGATGCAGATTTTCAACGTATTTGAGGGCGGCGCGGCGGTGCCGTACGGATATGCACTGCGCGACGCCGAGACAGGAGAGGCGATTTTCGGAGAATATGCCACGCAGGATTTGGGACGCTGTATGATAGGAAAAATTGATAACCATACAAGGGGACTGCAGGTATGGGTTAAGGAAACCTTTGACTGTAACGGCAATAAACTGGATGTGCCGTTACTCGGCACGAACCAGAGTATTCACTATGCGCCCGATTTGACGACGCAGATTACGGACGGAATCGATTATGTCAATGGAAAACATACGGGGGTAGTCAACGATAATATCCATGGCGTGATGCTTACCCCGGAGGATACGCTTACCAATAACGGCACGAAAGGCAATCCCTGTCTGGTCGCTAATATATTCGGAGATTTCAGGGAGGAACTTTTGCTGCGGACAACAGACAGCCGCGCGGTCAGAATCTATGTCAATACGGATATTACGAACCACAAACTGTTTACCTTAATGCACGATACGCAGTACCGGTGCGGGGTGGCATGGCAGAATAACTGCTACAACCAGCCGGGGTATACCAGTTTTTACTATGCGAGCGATATGGACTTTAAGTATGTGCTGCCGGGGGCGGGGAAATTAGTATAAGTTGGCAATCGGGTAAGGAGAGTATATTTTATGGAAATGACATTACGTTGGTACGGGAGTAAATCCGATTCCGTCACATTACAGCAGATTAGGCAGATTCCGGGAGTGAAAGGCGTGATTACGACCTTGTATGAAACTGCGCCCGGAGACGAGTGGAGCATGGATGAAATACGCGCCCTCAAAGCGGAAGTGGAAGCGGTGGGCTTACATATCGCCGGTATTGAAAGCGTGAATATTCACGACGCTATCAAGATAGGACTGCCGGAGAGAGACAAATATATTGAAAATTATATGAAAACGTTAGAGAAACTCGGGCAGGAAGATATCCACATGGTATGTTATAACTTCATGCCGGTGTTCGACTGGACAAGGACGGAACTTGCCAGAAAACGCCCGGATGGTTCAACCGTGCTTGCATATCATCAAGAGACTGTGGACAATTTAAATCCTGAAAAAATGTTTGATTCCATCGCGGGAGATACGAACGGTTTCGTTATGCCGGGATGGGAGCCGGAGCGCATGGAAAAAATCAAGGAACTGTTCGGTTTATATCAGGACGTGGACGAAGAGAAGCTGTTTGCAAACTTAAAATATTTTCTGGAAGCGATTATGCCGGTATGCGATAAATATGATATCAATATGGCGATTCACCCGGACGACCCGGCGTGGAGCGTATTCGGGCTGCCGCGTATCATTACGAATCTGCCCAATATCCAGCGTATGATGAAGATGGTGGATAATAAGCACAACGGCGTTACATTCTGTTCCGGTTCTTATGGAACCAATCCGGATAACGATTTGCCGGGTATGATTCGAGCCTTGAAAGGACGCGTCCATTTTGCCCATGTAAGAAATTTACAACACAATTACCCCGGCGATTTTGAGGAGGCGGCGCATTTGTCAGCCGACGGCAGTTTCGATATGTATGAAATTATGAAAGCGTTGTACGATATCGGATTCGACGGTCCTATCCGTCCCGACCATGGGCGCATGATTTGGGGGGAAGTGGCGATGCCGGGGTACGGCTTATATGACAGAGCATTGGGAGCGGCATATTTAAACGGGCTTTGGGAAGCGATTGAGAAGTCCAACAGAAAATAAGCGGGTCTGAAAAGAATCGCAAGGTGAGAAAGGAGCATGGCTATAAATATGAAATTAGATAGAGAGGGATTGTTGGACAGCAGCGCATGGGAAGCGGCGGGGTATCACGTTCCGAAGTATGACCGGGAGAAACTGGTGCAGAATACAAAAGAAAAGCCACAGTGGATTCATTTTGGCGCAGGTAATATTTTCCGTGCTTTTCAGGCAAATCTAATGCAGCAGTTGATGGAAACGGGAAAAAGCGATACCGGACTTATCGCGGCGGAGGGGTTTGATTATGAGATTATTGAAAAAATGTATCGGCCTCATGATAATTACAGTATTCTGATGACATTAAAAAGTAATGGCGAGGTGGAAAAAACAGTTATCGGCAGTATCGTGGAATCTTTGATTCTTGACAGTGAAAATGAGAAAGAATTTTCCCGGTTAAAAGAGATTTTTGCCGCGCCGTCGCTGCAGATGGCAAGCTTTACGATTACGGAAAAAGGGTATGCGCTCACGGACGGAAAAGGAGATGTGTTACCGGCGATTCAGAGGGATTTTCAAAACGGACCCGATAAACCGGAAAGTTATCTTGGCAAAGTGTGCGCATTGGTGTACGAACGCTATTTACAGGGTGCGCTGCCGCTTGCGCTTGTCAGTATGGATAACTGTTCGCATAACGGAGATAAGTTGAAAGCCGCGGTCACCGCTTTTGCGAAAGAATGGATAGAGGCGGGCAAGGCGGAAAAAACCTTCATGGATTATGTGAATGACGAAACCAAACTTTCTTTCCCGTGGAGTATGATTGATAAGATTACGCCCCGTCCCGACCCGAAAGTGGAGGCGATTTTGGAAGCGGATAAGATAGAGGGACTGGAAAAAACGGTAACGTCTAAAAATACATGGGTAGCGCCTTTCGTCAATGCGGAGGAGTGCCAGTATCTTGTTATCGAGGACGCTTTCCCGAACGGCAGACCTGCGTTAGAAGAAGCGGGAGTCATGTTTACAACAAGACAGACCGTGGATAAAGTAGAAAAAATGAAAGTATGCACCTGTTTAAATCCTTTGCATACCGCGCTTGCCGTTTTCGGATGCCTGCTCGGATATGAATTGATATCCGACGAGATGAAAAACCCCGTTTTGAAAAAACTGGTGGAAAAAATCGGCTATCAGGAAGGATTACCGGTAGTTGTCAATCCGGGTATACTAGAGCCGAAAAAGTTTATTGATGAAGTTCTAGGACTGCGTATTCCGAATCCGTTTATGCCCGATACGCCGCAGAGAATTGCGACCGATACCTCCCAGAAACTTCCCATTCGTTTCGGAGAGACGATTAAGGCATATGACGCGGCGAAAGAATTGTCCGTGGATTCCCTGGAGGGTATTCCGCTCGTCTTTGCGGGATGGCTGCGCTATCTGATGGGCGTGGATGATAAAGGAAACGCGTTTTCGCCAAGCCCCGACCCGATGTTAGAAACCCTGACGCCGATGCTTGCCTCTGTTAAGCTGGGAGAGGCGTGCGACGTAAAGGCGCTAATAACGCCGATATTGAAACGGTCGGATATTTTCGGCGTGGATTTGACACAGTTTACGTTAGGGGATAAAGTTATCGCTTTATTTACGGAAATGATTCAGGGAACGGGCGCGGTAGAGAGGACGTTAGAGAACGCTTTGTTGTAATCAAGAAAGGGTATATAGTTAGAAAGAGGAAAAGATAAACGTATGAAAATGGCTGGTTAGTGTATGCACTGTCCAGCCATTTGTGCTTTTCATTATTAGATTTAGAATTATGTTGTGCCGTTATCTCTTGATATCATAATTCATATTCATCAGATTGCGGATGGTTTCCACATCATCCGTAATATTTGCGTCTCCGCGGATAGTATGTTTAATCGCGCTGCTTGCTACTGCAAAGTTAGCAATATCCATCGGCTTGTAGCCGTGCATGATGGCATAGATGAGTCCGCTTGCAAAAGCGTCGCCGCCGCCGACACGGTCTAAAATATTGAAGGTAAACAGTTTGCTTTCAAAAGTATGGTCTTCATACCATAAGAATGCTTTCAGGCTGTTTTCACTGCCGCTGTGGGCATATCTGACATGGCGCGCAATACATTTTAAGTTTGGATATCTGGCAATAAACGCCTGGAAGATTTCGTCCTCCTGTTCGTAGCTTGGCTGTAACGGGATACCGTCTTTGACGTCTCCTTTAGAATGGTCGTTTTCATCCCGCCAAAGATGATACGGTTCAATGCCGAGCAGGACGTCTACATAGGGAAGACATTCGGTGCAGAAATCTCTTGCCTCTTCCCAGCTCCAAAGCTTGCTTCGGAAGTTGCCGTCAAAGCTGACCGTGATGCCTTTTTCTTTTGCAACCTTTAAACAGTTCATAATCAGTTCGCGGCAGTTTTGCGAAAGCGCCGGTGTAATACCGCTTAAATGAAGCCATGTAAAGCCGTCAAGGAGAGCGTTTAAATCTACCGTACTAAAATCAAATTCCGTAATTGCGCTGTGCTTTCTGTCATATGTAACCTTGCTGGCGCGGATGCCGTATCCGGTCTCTAAATAGTAGCTTCCAAGACGGTGCGTAGGAGTCTGCTCCGGCGTGCTTAAAATAACCGGCGTACAGTGGACGTCGTTGCTGCGCAGCATACGGATAGCGCTCTTGCCGATACTGTTATTCGGCACAACGCTGAAAAAGGTACTGTCAACGCCCAGGTTTGCCAAGGCAAGCGCGATATTCGCTTCGCTGCCGCCATAGCTTGCCTCAAACGTGGCAGCCATACGGATTTTCTCATAATTGGGCGGCGTCAGCCGGAGCATAATCTCACCGATGGTGATAAATTTGTGTGTAGTGTCGATATTGGATAATAATGGATTGGAATGCTGCATGGCAAAACCTCCTTTTAGGCGAATATGAATCAATAATCCTATTTTTATTCTATGCTACTTGTAGGATGATTTCAATATATTTTATTTTTCAGTATTGTTTTTAGTGGATAAACGTGATACATTGAATAAAATTGCGGAGGTTAATATGGTTAATTTTAAGGATAAGGATATAACGGATTTTCTTTTGAAAAGATTTACAATAGAGAAGAAGAAATTTGATAGAAGCGGTATATATGCGTATACACAGCGTTTGCTTGCGTATAATTCCAATAAGATTGAGGGAAGTACGCTTACGGAAGAACAGACGGCTTCTTTATTTGATAATGGAATATTGCCTCAATCAGATAACTATTACAGGGCTAAGGATGTGGAGGAAATGAACGGGCATTTTATGATGTTTAATAAAATGCTCGATACAATAGAAGAATCGTTGTCACAGGAATTGATACGGCAATTTCATTTTGAGTTAAAATCGGGCGTATTTGAGGACCGTGCAAACGGATATGCTATTGGGGATTATAAAAAACGTCCGAACATGATTGGTATGTACCAGACGGTAAAACCGGAAGATGTTGAATCTGAAATGAATAAGCTGATGAAGTGGTATGATGCCTGTCAGATTGAAATTTCGACGTTGGCGGAATTTCATGCAAGATATGAGAGTATTCATCCTTTTCAAGATGGTAACGGCAGAACCGGCAGATTAATTCTTTTTAGAGAGTGTCTAACAAATGAAATTGTGCCAATAGTGGTTGAGGATATCAATAGAGATAGATATTTGGAAGCGTTGAAAGAATATAGGGAGAATCAAACTCTTACAAAGCTGGTGGAACTTTTTATAGACGAGCAGGAAGTTTATCGGAAAAAGTGCGCATATTTCATGTAGGCGGATTTCCCATATCTCAATTTGCAACTATTTCGCCTTGACCCCATTTTCTATTTTATCTCCAATCACACTCATTGATTTCATAGCGTATTATAGTTCCTTTGTCATAGTCCTTTTGTATAATATAAAAAAAGATTGAGAATATCCCCGATTCCACTTATAATAAATATAGTTTGATAGTTTAGGCGACGCAAACTTCATCAGATGATTGCGCAATGCCAAACAGCTTTATCAATAGAAAGGAGAAGGAATCATGAATGAGGTATTAACAAAAATTCAAAAACTGGGGATTGTTCCGGTAGTGGTTTTAAACAATGTGGAAGAGGCTGAACCGCTTGCAAAAGCGCTTTGCGAGGGCGGTCTTCCGGTAGCGGAGGTAACTTTCCGTACAGAGGCGGCGGAAGAATCCATCCGCATTATGAAACAGAAGTTCCCGAAGATGTTAGTCGGCGCAGGAACCGTACTGACGACAGAACAGGTAGACCGCGCGGTCAATGCGGGAGCGGAATTTATCGTAAGCCCCGGCCTTAATGCAACGGTAGTAGAGTATTGTATTAAAAAGGGTGTGCCGGTGGCTCCGGGATGCAGTTGCCCGTCAGATATGGAAAAAGCTTTGGAACTGGGATTGGAAGTGGTTAAGTTTTTCCCGGCGGAAGCGTCCGGCGGTTTAAAGGCAATCAAGGCTATGGCGGCGCCTTATGTGAATTTGAAATTCATGCCGACAGGTGGAATTAATGCAAAAAATATCAATGAGTATCTTGCTTTCCCGAGAATTATCGCCTGCGGCGGAAGCTGGATGGTAAGCAGCGATTTAGTAAAGAATAAAGAGTTTGACAAGATTACGGAACTGACGAAAGAAGCGGTTATGACGGTACATGGCTTTGAGTTAAAGCATGTCGGCATCAACTGTGAGAATGAAGCGGAAGCGAATAAGACAACGGATATGTTTGATAAGGTTTTCGGCTTTACGAAAAAGCCGGGTAACAGCTCCATTTTCGCGGGAACCTACATAGAGGCTATGAAGACTCCGTATTTGGGAGCAAAAGGACATATCGCCATCGGAACTAATAATATCGAGCGTTCCATCGCTTATTTGGAAGCGCTTGGCATTGAGGTGGATATGGAGACAGCAAGCCGTAAAGAGGGCGTGCTTCGCGCCGTATACTTAAAAGAAGAAGTATCGGGCTTTGCGCTGCACTTGTTACAAAAATAGCAGTATGGCTTTACAATATGCTGTGTTTATTTTTTCACAATCTTTTTTCAGAAAAAGGGATTGTTTATATAGTAGATTCAACTTATAATAAATATAAGCGTGCTGAAAATATAGTATCAGAACAAAAATAATTCAGACAGACGCATAGAACAGGAGGGTATTTTTACATGAATTTGAACTTGAAAAAAGAAAGTGAATGCAAATTTGACGCGGTATCTTTGGGGGAAGTTATGCTGAGACTGGATCCGGGCGAGGGAAGAATCCGCACGGCACGGTCTTTTACGGCATGGGAAGGCGGCGGAGAATATAATGTTATCCGCGGTTTACGCAAATGTTTTAAGATGAATACGGCGGTTATTACGGCATTCGCTGACAACGAAGTGGGTATGCTGATGGAGGACTTTATCAATCAGGGCGGTGTGGACACTTCTTTGATTAAGTGGATGAAAACAGACGGTATCGGACGTATCTGCCGTAATGGTTTAAACTTTACGGAACGCGGCTTCGGTATCCGTGGTGCGGTAGGATGCTCCGACCGTGCGAATACGGCTATTTCCAAAGCGACGCCGGAGGATTTTGATTTTGATTACATATTCGGCGAATTGGGCGCACGCTGGTTACATACGGGCGGAATCTATGCGGCTTTGTCCGAGCAGTCCTGCGAAACGGTATTAGCGGCGATTAAGACGGCGAAAAAATACGGTACGGTCGTATCTTACGACTTAAACTACCGTCCTTCCATGTGGAGCGCAATCGGCGGACAGGCAAAGGCACAGGAAGTTAATAAGGAAATTGCGAAGTATGTAGATGTTATGATTGGTAACGAGGAGGACTTCACGGCGTGTCTCGGATTTGAAATCGAAGGAAATGACGAGAACTTAAAGACGCTGAATCTGGACGGTTATAAGAAGATGATTAACGAAGCGGCTAAGACATATCCGAACTTCAAAGCGGTTGCAACAACGCTTCGTCAGGTAAAAACAGCTACCGTGAACGACTGGAGTGCAATCTGCTGGGCGGATGGCGAGATTTATAAGGCAAAAGATTATAACGGACTGGAAATCATGGACCGTGTCGGCGGCGGCGACTCTTTCGCGTCCGGACTTATTTACGGTTTGATGACGACAGAAGATGCGGAACTGGCTGTCAACTACGGTGCAGCGCACGGCGCATTGGCAATGACAACCCCCGGCGATACGACCATGGCAAGCAAAAAAGAAGTAGAAGCTATTATGGGCGGCGCGGGCGCACGCGTACAACGGTAAAAATTAAAAATTTATTGCATGTTGAGAATAAGTATTATCAGGAAAGGAATAGGTTATTAACATGAGCAGTATAACAGACAGCATGAAAAATTCTATTATCGTACCGGTCGTTGTTATCGAGGACGCTAAAGACGCGGTACCGACAGCAAAAGCATTACTGGCCGGCGGTATTAACGTTATGGAGATTACGCTTCGTACTGCGGCTGCACTCGACAGCATCCGCAACGTGGCGAAAGAGTGTCCGGATATGATAGTCGGCGTTGGTACGGTATTAAATCTGGAGCAGGCAAAACAGGCGGTCGAGGCTGGTGCAAAATTCATCGTATCACCGGGATTTGATGAAGAGACCGTGAAATGGTGTATTGAGCAGAAAATTGATGTTGCGCCGGGCTGCGTTACCCCGACGGAAATCATGGCGGCTCGTAAATTGGGGCTTCGGGTTGTTAAATTCTTTCCGGCTAACGTATACGGCGGCTTGAAAGCTATCACAAATCTTGCGGCTCCGTTCACGGATATGCAGTTTATTCCTACCGGCGGCGTCAATACGGAAAATATAGCAGAATTTGTTGCGAATAAGGCAATTTTTGCAGTAGGCGGAAGCTGGGTATGTAAGAAAGCCGATATTTCAGAGGGTAACTTTGATAAGATTACGCAGCTTTGCAAAGAAGCGCGTAAGAATGCAGGAGCATAATAAAAAATGACAAAGAGGCGCTTCTTGTAGGGAAGCGTCTTTTTTTAATAAAAGATTAAATTATAAAAAATTTTAAAATTTAAATAAAAGGGTTGAAATATACATCCTTACAATGTAAAATTAAAATTGGAGGGATGTCATGAAATATTATGAAGAATTATTGGATAAAAAGTGCTTCTCATTTAAAGAAGTGGAACGACTGGTGGGCGGGAATCGTAATACCGCAAAATCGTTATTACGTCAGTATGTGCAAAAAGGGTATATACAGCAGATAAAGAAAAATCTTTATGTGGCGGTCAGCATGGAAAGTGGTATGCCTGTGGCAACGCGCTATCAGATTGCTTCAAGCATAACGCCGACATCTTATGTATCGCATCATTCTGCATTTTCATATTATGGATATACAAATCAGGTATCTTATGAGATGAATGTATCCAGCGATACAGCTTTTGGAGATTTTGAATATGCGGGGATTACTTATAAGTATATTTCCTCCCGCCTGCCGGATGGAATTATGAATCAGCAGGGAGTGAGAGTCACTGATTTAGAGCGTACGACGATGGACTATATAAGGGATTTTGACCGTATAGGCGGATTGGAAGAACTTATGCGAAGTTTAGAGATGATACCTTTTTTGTCAGAAGAGAAACTGCTCCAATATCTGGAACTTGCTGATAGGGCGGTGTTGTATCAGAAAGCGGGGTATATATTGGAGCATTTTAGGAACAGCCTGAAATTAAGCGATGATTTTTTTCGTGTATGTAGCTTGCGTAAAGGAAAGAGCAGGCGTTATTTTACAAAAGAAACAGACCAAAACCATATGGTATATAATAGCAGATGGGGTTTGATGGTTCCTGAACATCTATTGGATATAAGCGAATATTGAGAGGAATGATTGCATATGCAGATTGACAAGAAATGGTTGAGCAGGACTGCAGCGCAGGAAGGTTTTGTGAGAGATACGCTGGAAAAAGTGTACCGCCTGACAAGAGTGTTACAGTATATTAACAGCAATCCAGTAATGAAAGATTGTCTGGCATTAAAGGGGGGAACAGCCATTAACCTGACTGTTTTCAATTTACCTAGATTATCTGTTGATATAGACCTTGATTATAGTAAAGAAACAGACAGAGAGGGTATGCTTAAAGACAGGAGGCTTATTACAGAAGATATGGAAAAATACATGTCAGCGGAGGGGTATCAAAAATCGGAAAAATCAAAAACAAGTTATGCTTTGGACAGTATGATTTTTACATATCAGAATACGACAGGAATCAATGATAACATAAAAATTGAAATAAACTATTCTATGCGCATACATATTTTTCCGTTGGTTTACAGGCAGATTCAGACCGGCGGCGTGTTAGAAGAGTTTGGAGCGCTTTCTGTTGATGGTACGGAACTTTTTGGAAGCAAGATTAAGGCTCTTCTTGACCGGACAGCGCCCAGAGATTTGTATGATGTAGACAATATGATTAAGTACGGCTTATTTCATGGGCATGAAGAAAAAAATATGCTTCGTAAATGTGCGGTATTTTACATGGCTGTGGGAAATAGAGAAGTTCCTGAAAAAATCAATATAGAAGCGGTTGACGAAATCACATGGTATAGAATTAAAACTGATTTACTCCCGGTAAAGCGTAAAAAAGAAAAATTTGATTTGGAGGAAACAAAACAGCGGGTGAAAGATTATTTAGGGGATATGATGCAGCTAAATAATTCGGAATATCGGTTTTTACAGGAATTTCGTGAGAAGCGGTATCATCCGGAATACTTATTTGAGAAGCAGGAAATAGTAAGCAGACTGGAAAAACATCCTATGGCGTTATGGAAGATGCAGGGAATAGATAGATAAGAAATCTCTTTAAGTAAGGGCAGAATCGGAAAAATGATTCTGCCCGTTTGAAATTAATTCAACACATTCTTCACCGCATCCGCAATCGCGTTATCCTGACAGTTCGCAAAGAAATACTCAGAAAAATGCTCTCCGCTTAACGCGCCTTTTACAAGTTCCCGGTCTAAGTTTGCAAGAATGGAAACCATGTCGTTATGCGTTACTTTCTTTACTTCGTCCAGAATCTTCTTGTTGCGCTGCTCCGGCACGACTCTCTCTTTCGGATATCCGCCGCCGCCCGGTGCGCAGAATAATTTTTCAAAGATATAAGTAAGGTTTAATTCGCCGCCCCAGCCGAAGTTCTCTGCGAAAGGAAGGGCGATACAGTTTCCGTCGTTTACCTGTGAGAACAGATAAGCGTCGAGCGGAGATTCAATATGTCCGCACAATACCTGCGGGAAAGAGTTGCAGGCAAGCATTGCGCCCTCGCCGGTGCCGCAGCCTGTGATAACATAATCCGCTGCCTTGGAGTTTAACAATACAGCGGCAAGAATGCCGTTTTGTACATAAGTAAGCTGGTGTTCGTCCTCTGCCGAATACATACCGTAATTGAATACCTCATGCCCCATCGGTTCTACGACTGACTTTAAGGTATTGCAAACCATTTCATTTTTAGCAGCCTGACTGTTTTCGTTGATTAATGCAATTTTCATGATAATTATTAACTCCTTTATTATATATTTATACTTTAGCAAGAATTGCGCTTTGATTAGAGTAAATCTTTCATAGCGCAGTTGTCCATATCATCGAAATCCTGATTTTCTCCTACCATACCCCAGATAAAGGTATAAGCCTGCGTGCCGCAGCCACAGTGGATAGACCAGCTCGGGGAAATAACGGCCTGCTCATTTCTCATGACAATATGGCGGGTTTCCGTAGGTTCTCCCATGTAGTGCATCAGAATTGCATCCTCCGGCATATCGAAATACAAATATACTTCCATACGCCTGTCATGTGTATGGCA
>JAMPCN010000039.1 GCA_023666125.1 Bacillus sp. (in: firmicutes)
GGATACGCTTCTTTTGCACCAAAAATATCTAAATCATCTTGTGACGGAATTAAAACCCGCCCTGACCGCCATCATTGAACAGGGTATCGAGTCAGGTGATATTCATTTTGATTATCCCGCCGCTTTGGCGGAAATCGCACTGATTGTATTGGCCGTCAAAATGGATACTGCCTTAATCCCCTCTTCTTCGGAGGAAATAGAGGAAACCATTTTAGGGCTTATTTCTTTACTGGAAAAAGGAACCGGCAATCCTGCCGGTTCCCTGAATTTTTTAATTATGCCGCCTGAGGATTAATATATTGTAAAAATTAGCAACTAATTTTAGTTGCACTTTTTTTATGAAAGTGATACATTATATACAAAGGGGTATTACTTATGAGTAAGAAAGACAAACTAATAGATAGATTATTAAAGAAACCAAAAGATTTTACTTTTGAGGAAATGGAGTCTTTATTATCCTATTTGGGATATAAATTGAAGCAAGGCGGAACCGGTTCAGGAGTAAAATTTATAAAAGATGGAAGTAATGAAGTGATAAACTTTCATAAACCACATCCAAATGGAATACTAAAGCGGTATGTATTGGAACAGGTGATAGAGAAATTAAGAAAGGACGATTTATTATGAGCAATTTGCTGTCATATAAAAATTATAATGGAACGGTAGAATATTCAAAGGAAGATAGCTGTCTGTTTGGCAAGGTGATTGGAATAAAGTCTTTGCTATCTTATGAGGGAGATTCTGTCAAAGAATTGGAACAGGATTTTCAAAATGTTATTGATGAATACTTAGCGGACTGTAAAGAAAGGAACATAGAACCTGAGCAGCCTTATAAGGGAACATTTAATGTTAGGATTAGTCCTGAACTCCACCGGACTATTGCTGTGTATGCAATAGAACATGGAAAGAGTCTGAATGCTGCTGTTGAAGAAGCGATTGGAAATATGGTTGGATAAAAAGCGCAATTACAGCAATTTCCTATTACCAAAAAAGGAACCGGCAATCCTGCCGGTTCCCTGCATTTCTTAACCACGCCGCCGGACGCTTAATACATATTATTAGAACCAATCTGACTAAACGTATCTTCCTGCTTACGCTCTTTTAAAGCGGAACGGATGGTCGGCACCGCGCCAAGTAAAGTAAAGCCATACAGCAAAACCAGATTATACCAATAAGAAGCCTTGTCGATAATTTCCTCTGCTAACAGTGTCGGAATCAATTCCACTCCTGTGAATATATCTACGCCCAATTCCCTGGCAATCAATACGCCCCAGTCGATGCAGTTTCCTACATAGGTCATAACAATCATCATAACACTGCTGATAACGACGCCTTTTTTCGTCAGTTTTCCGCCCAGTATCTCATATCCCTTAATCGTACATACCGCCATAATCACGCCGGAAATCGCCGCGACAAGGTTCATCTGACCAAGCACTACAATACAGAGAATGCCAATCACGGAACCAAGCAGCGCTCCTACAATGCCGCCGACTAAGTTTTCGCCTTTCTGCTGTTTCTGCTGCTTTGCCAATTCGTTATTGTTTCTGACTCTGCCCGCACAGTCCGGACACAAGTGCATATAATGACCGCCCGCATCAAATGCGGTCGTTCCCATTCCTTCCTGCGTCGGCTGTCCGCAGAGTACACAGCACGGAACAAATCCTTTGCTTTTTAAGAAAGAAGTCAAGGCATTCACGGCGCTGTTCATGCCATCGCATATTTTATTCACTTTTCCTCTGCCGATTACCTTCATATTTATCTCATTGCCGACTTGTACAAGAACAGAAACCGCTTTTTCTTCTTTGGCAAACTGTTTACAATCCTCTTTTGTCAATGTACCCATCTGGGATTTAGCCGCCGTCACTACCGTAAAATTATACGGATACTGAGAATTTTCAGCATAGATTAGCAATTCAAATCCATTCTTCTGTCCGTAAATAACTTTTTTAGCCGCATCCAGTTTTAACCCCAGAGATGCCGCTATCTGTTCGTAATTTTGTAATAATTTACTCATTTGTCCTCTCCCTCATTTGAATTATAATTATAAAATGTGAAAAATTTATTTTTCACACTATATCCCTTGGAATGTAAAAGTAAATTCCAGCCTTTTACCCACATCAATCAGATACTCAGGATGCACCAAAGCCCCCCAGCTGTCGTCGCCGCCGACGCCCATCTGCTGTAAAGATACGCGTACAACCGTATAGTGTATCTGCGGCAGTTCAAAAGGATGCCTTGCGTTTTCTATCTCATGCGGCGTATAGGGCAGTGCGGAGAAATTCATATTATCGCCGGTAAATAAAAGCCCCCTGCCTTTCCTGTCCGTCACCTTTGCGCAGCGGACGCCCGTTTTATTGCCGCATTCCTGCGGAACGAGATATTTCGCCATATTATCGCTTACCATATTGCGGTATATACCGAGTTTTGCACCCTCTTTGCGGTCTTCGTAAGTTTCCTCGGGTCCGTTTCCATACCATTCTACATGGTCGTAATCCGCACTGCAATGGAATATCATGCCAAATTCCGGCATATCGCCCAGCTCTTTTACCGGGTCATAGGAAAGCGTCGTCTGAATCCTGCCGTCGCCATACACGCGGTATGTTACCTGACACTGCGCGTCCGGCGTTGTCTGCAGCCTGTATACATAAGTAATGACCGCGCAGTCCGCTTCTTCGCTGACAACGGGATTATCATACAATGTACCAAGAGGCGCCTGCCTTTTCACGCCCACATCTTTCGCGGTCAGATAGAGACTCGCCAGTTTCCACTGCGCATATCTGCCCGGCATATTGCTGCCCTCGTCGTTATCGACAGGCGCGCGCCAGAAATTCGGCTTCGGTATTTTCTCTATCATTTCTTTTCCCGCATAACGGTAAGAGGACAATCCGCTTCCTCTGGAAAATAACGCCTCGAACGCCTCCCCGCGTACGCCGATATTGTTTTTGCCGTAAATAACGGTGTAAGGCTTTGTCGGCATTATCTGTACAGGTTCCCCGCTGACACGCGCCACAACAGCCTGTCCGAACGCCACCTCATATCCCGCTTTTGCCCATAAGGTATCATTTTTTAAATGGAACGAAACCGTAACGGCATATTCCCCGGCGCAGTCGGGAATTGCAAAAGGAATCGGAAACAGCGCTCTGCTTTCCGGTTCCACGCATAGGGAAAGCGTCTTTTCGGCAATCTGTACGCCGTCTTTTAATAAAACGGCTTTCGCGTCAAATGTATCCGCATTAACGAATAAATTTTTATTCCAGATTTCAAAATCCTTTTCCCGAACAGCCACCGTTAGGTTCTGATAGTCGTATTTTACTTCCTGCATCTTCGGAGAAGCGTCCCTTTCCCCGCCGTATACAATGCCGTTGCCGCTGAAATTGTAATCACACGGACGATCGCCGAAATCGCCGCCGTACGCCTGAAACTCCTTGCCGTAACGGTCTTTTTTATAAATGGACTGGTCTATATAATCCCAGATAAAGCCGCCCTGATAACCGGAATTTTCCTTATCCGCAAGATTCGTATACTTATGCAGCGCGCCGCAGGAGTTGCCCATCGCGTGTGCGTATTCGCAGCAGATAAAAGGCTTTGCGTCCGGCGTTTCCAGATATTTTTCAATATCCCATGCCTTAGGGTACATCCTGCTTTCCATATCAGAGGTGTCAGGATAGCTTCTGTCATTAAAGACGCCCTCATAGTGTACAAGCCTCGTATCGTCCAGTTTACGGAACAGCTCTGACATCTTAAAGAGCGTCCTGCCGCCGTATGCCTCGTTTCCACACGACCATATAACAATCGCCGGATGGTTTTTATCCCGTTGATAACAGGAGTTGACACGGTCAAACATCATGTCCTCCCATTCCTCATGGTCTTTCGGCAGAACATAGGATATATCCTCAAAACCTCTCAAATAGGCGTCCCATGTGCCGTGCGTCTCCAGATTGCACTCCGCAATCATATACAGCCCGTATCTGTCGCATAAATCATAAATTGCCACATCATCCGGATAATGGCAGGTTCTGATGGCGTTGATATTGTTCCTTTTCATGGTCACGATATCTTTTTCCAGTTCTTCATAAGAGACATGACGTCCGGAAATAGAGCTGAATTCATGACGGTTGACGCCCTTAAAGACAATCCGCCTGCCGTTTAGCAGCATCCTGTTATCTTTCATTTCAAATTTGCGGAAACCGACCGCCTGTGTCGTATATTCTACCGTCTCCCCGTCCGCGTCCAACACTTCTACCTCTAACTGATACAAATAAGGTTCTTCCGCGCTCCAGAGTTTCGGCTCCAAGACTTCTTCCCTAAGTGTAAGCGTCCGTCTGTTTTCTTCCTTTTTGTCCGTATTTTCTTTCCCGTTCGTTTCTTTGTCCGGCTCTTTGTACGCTTCTCCATCCGCCGTCTTTTTTTCATATGTAAAAAGTGTCTTGCCGCCATCTTTTAAGATATAGCGAACCGTACCCTCGCCGCGTACCTTTGTCCGAATCTCCAGTACGGATTTTTCAAAACTATCGTCTGCAAACAACGTTTTTATCTGCATATCCTCGACATGAACAGACGGTACGGCATACAGATAAACGCTGCGGTAAATACCGGAAAAGCGAAAGAAGTCCTGGTCCTCGCACCAACTGGAAGAAGTCCATTTATAGACCTGTACCGCCAGTTTATTCTCCCCGTCTTTGATGTAAGGAGTAATATCAAACTCGGACGGCGTAAAACTGTCCTCGCTGTAGCCTACATAAAAGCCGTTTAACCAAAGCGCCATACCGCTTTCCACACCCTGGAAGGAAATACGCAGTTCCTTTCCCTGCATATTCTGCGGTAGTTCAAAATATTTCACATAACTTGCCGTCGGGTTAAAACGCGTCGGAACCTCTCCCGGTTTTACATCCTCCCTGCCATCCCACGGATATTGAACATTGGCATACTGCGGCACATCATAGCCCTCCATCTGAATATGCGCCGGTACGCGGATATCCGCCCAGCTTTTACAGTCATATTCCTCTTTTTCAAATCCGTCTATCGTGGAATCAATATTCACGGCATAGGAAAATTTCCAGACACCGTCCAACGGCATCCTGTAGGAACTCTCCCGGCTTTCGGCTTCTTTCTTATTTCGGTAAATCATGTGTTCCGAATGGGCGGGAAGCACATTCTCCTTAAAAAAACGCGGGTCTTTTACCCTCTCATAACAAAACTGTGGCATAATTATAACTTGCTCCTTTCATTATCCGGCCGCCCGGCATTCATATCCGTATACATATCAAGTAATCCCACCGTCTCGGATGCAGGGCGTCCGTACATATTGCAGCACTGTTTGGAAACGGTTTTCGCTTCGTCTGCGCTCTCATCCATCAAGACGCTCATCCGGTATACGCCATGTACAGACTCCGTATCCAGATGGTTCATAATCTCCGCAATCATCTCTTCTTCTTTCATATCAATATCTGTCACCATGCCTTTCGCTTACTATACAAGTCTATGTTACCTGACGCCTTCCTGTTTCTTTTTAAAAATCTCCTGTAAGGACTGCGTATACGGCTCTCTGGCAATGCCATATTCCGTCACAATGCCCGCAATCAAATCATGGTCCGTCACATCAAAGGCAGGGTTAAATACCTTAACCCCCTCCGGCGCCATCCGTTCCTTATACCACATATCCGTCACTTCATGCGCAGGACGGTTCTCAATCGTAATGTCCGCCCCGGTCGGCGTATGTAAGTCAATCGTGGCCGTCGGCGCACAGATATAGACCGGCACATGATAGCGTTTCGCCACGGCTGCCACAACGGAAGTTCCTATTTTATTCGCCGTATCGCCATTGGCTGCCACTCTGTCACAGCCGACAAAAACCGCATTGACCCAGCCGTTTCGCATCACGGTCGCCGACATATTATCGCAAATCAGCGTCACATCCACGCCGGAAGCAAAAAGTTCATACGCGGTCAGCCTCGCCCCCTGTAAGAGCGGCCGCGTTTCATCTGCAAACACCCGGAAATGATAGCCTCTCTCCTCGCCCAGATAAATCGGCGCGGTAGCGGTTCCGTACTTGCAGGCCGCAAGCTGCCCCGCGTTACAATGCGTCAAAATACCGTCGCCCGGTTTTACCAGCGTTAAACCATATTCACCGATGGCACGGCAGACCCGGATATCCTCCTCCTTAATGGCAACGGCTTCTTTTTTTAACAACTCCTTTATGACCGCTACCGGTTTTTCTTTATTTGACAGACAAACTTGTTCCATCCTTTTAAGCGCCCAAGACAGATTAACCGCGGTCGGTCTCGCGGAATCCAGATAGTCTTTCTGCTTGGTAAATTCCTGATAAAAAGCATCATAATCCTCTGTCATAATCTGTTTTGCCAGCAGATAGATACCAAACGCCGCCGTCACGCCGATTGCAGGCGCGCCGCGTACCTTTAACAGATAGATAGCCTCCCAGATTTCCTCTCCCGTCCTTAAGCTGATAAGCTCTGTCGCACCGGGCAGTTTTGTCTGGTCGATAATGATTATCGCGCTGTTGTCGTCGTCTAACGCCACCGTTTCATAATCCATAATATTTTTCTGACTCATATTGTCTGTCTCTCTTTTCTCTTTGATTTTATAACATCAAATAATAAGTCACCGGAAACATTTTCTCCAATACCTGAAACACCGGCAGATACAGAGCCAGCCGAATCCAGACCGGACAGCAGACAATGCTTGCCAGCGTCAGAATCGGAATCGCTGCTGCCGCCAGTTCCTGTTTTCTGATGATTAATCTGATTATACTACAATACGCTACAATTAGGAACTGATAAAAAATAAGATGGCACAATTCCTTTCCGATTCCTGCCAATACGCCGCCCCCGTCTGCAAACCATCCGGTCAACAGCAGAGAAAGCAGAGTAACGACAGACGTATAAATGGTCGGAATCCATATATTGACCGCAGTGGTCACCCATTCCGGCGCCATACGCACGAAACGTCTCTCTTTTCTATCGTTAAAATCCATCAAGAGACCGCACAGACCGCTTAAAAAGATGCAGACCGCCAGAACGCCCTTTAAGCGGAAAATCGGCTGGCTGCTGCCGTCCTCTATCCGCCCGCCATCCGGCTGTCCGTCACTTTCTGTCTGTCCGTCACTTTCTATCTGCCCATCATCCGACGGTCTTTCGACATAACTCTCTCCATGGTAGTTGAAAGCAAACGTACTGCCGTCCATCAGATGTGTCTCATACGCCTCTTTTGCAAATGCCGTAATATCCTCTCTGGCAACGCCGTCTTTCTCTGTCTGTGCAAAGATATCCGTTTCCTCTATATAGTTTACATAACTCTCTTCCGAATAAAAGGTAAACGCCGCCGCGGCAATCCGCTCTTTGACTATTTCAGTCATTCCACTGGAGGAGGTTTGATATATAATGAGAGAATCCCGCCAGTCATCCGTCATCAACCTCTCCCCGATATCTACAGGCAGCATCACGCCGCAGTCCAGCTCGCCTTTTTCAATATCCCGCACAAAAGACGACTCGCTTTCATATAGCCGGAATTGTATCACGCTGTCCTGTTCCTCTAAAAAATCCAGGAACCGCTCGTTCCATTCCCCGCTTTTATCTGCATCCGATGCCGCTTCCGTCTCTCCTTTTTTTCCCGCATTCGCCGCTGCGTCCATCTCCCCGTCGAATAAAATACCTACAGTAACGCCCGCAGAGGACGCCCCGCCCTGCTCCATACGCGTCATTATAACGCATAGAAGCGGCAGCGCTGCCCCCAAAAGAAGATAGGCGGGTTTTTTAATCATTCTTTTTATCATCAGATAAAACCATAACAGATATGTTTTCATGCCTGCGCCCACCTTTCTCAGTCTTTTCTCCTCTTTCCCATACCGTAAGCCGCCGCCCCGAAAACAGCCGTATAAAGCGTCAGCACACCGATTGTCCTCCATGGCGTCTTTGCCAGATAAAGGCTTCCCGCCGCCTCAATCAGATAGGTTGTCGGTAAAAAACGCCCGACTTTTGCCACCGCCTTAGGCAGAAAAGCCGCCGGTACAAAGCCGCCGGAGCAGTATATCATCACGATGGATAAAAAGAACAGCAATAGTATCGCCGCCGTGCCGTTATCCGCAAGCTGGAATATGAAATAGACAAACGTAGTAACACATAATATTATCAAAAGACAAAGCATCCCCCGCCTTATCCCCGCTTTTGGCAGCCAGTCCGCATGACCGCTTATTTGTAGCAGTCCTTTTATCAGGAAAAAGAAGCAAAAAAAACCGACGCTCATACTGCACAGCCCGCACAGCCACTTACCCGCGCACTGCCTGCCCGCGCCGATACCCTGACGCATAAGCTGTCCTTGCAGTACCGCCGGATAAGACTGCATCACCGGATAACACGCCATGCCAAGCATAAGTAAAAAGAATATCATGCCGGAAGCCGCCGCATATTGGACGGCGGAGAGATTCCCCGTCGCAGAAATCTCTTTTGTCTGAAAAAGCGCCAGCCTTTCCAATGCAAACGCCAGATTATAACTGTCAATATCACCCTCTAAGACAGATAACTGCTCCAGCGTATCGTAATTTTTCGCCGTATCATAAATACCGTAAATTTGCGCCTGCGCCACGCGAAGCATCTGCACGCCCGCATCGGTCAATTCTTTGAGCAGTGCGGACTCTACCCCTGCATTTTCCGGAAAATAAACCTGTACCGGAACGTTATTTCCACTCATAATGCCGTCTATCATACCGCCGGGCAGGACCAGCGCCGCAGCCGCGCTGCCATCCTCTAACATGGTAAAACCCTCATCCTCCGGCACGATAAGAAAGCGGCAGGTTGCCGCAATGCTCTCCATACTCTGAATATAGTGCAGTGCAAGATTTGTCAGAGGATTTTCCTCCTCCTCAATCACCGCAACCGTTATCTGTATTATCGGGGAATCCTTATATAAGAGCTTCGACGCGCCAAATGTGACGGCTCCCAGAATCCCCAACAGCAAAACCGCCTCCAATAACATTGCCGGCAGCAATTTAATTGTCCGTTTTAATTCCAATTTCCACAAAATCAATCTTTACTTTTCCCCTCCGCCCGCAATCTTCATGCCGGATGTTAAAACCCGGCACAATCTTTAGAACAGACTCCACATTTTACGATAGAGCCGTTCTTCCAACATATCGTACTCATCCTCTGTCATTTCAAAAAGCCTGATAATGTTCTCCTCCGGCTTTGCTATTTCTTCCTGCAGCGGCTCCATCGTCAGGGAACCTTTTATTTTTACCGTTCCTACGCTGGCGACGGAAACAGTCAATTCATCAAAATCAATAGTGACACTATTGTCATCTTCCTGATAAAGAGCCTCCGCTTTCATCTTTGTTTCCACGGTATACTCCGACATTTCAACGCCGAACTCCGATAACAGGCTGCTATCTATCTGCGAAACATCCACAGGGCTTTCCATCTGCATATTGACAATGATGTCATCTATTCTCCTGTCCTCTCCGACGAAAGAAACGGTTCCAGTCAACTCTCCGCCCGCTATACTGAAAGGTTCATCCAGCGCAATCTGCACAATCCTCTTATCCTCATCGACCCAGACTAATAAAATCATATTATCTTCACTGGCATCACCCATTGCATCTTTTATTTCCGGTATTGTGGAAACAGGCAGTACAACCCGGTATTTACTGCACTGATACATAATATTGTCTTTTTCCGGAAACGCAAGGGCGGTTTCTTCCTCCAGCCTTTCAATCTCCAGCTCGCTTAACATTTCCTGACAGTGTAAGAGCATATCTTCCCACGATGAATCCTGTTTTTCTTCAAATAAATCTATGGAAACCTCCGGACAGTTATCTATCTTCCCTAACTTTTCTTCCCATATGGAGCCGCGGTACTGCTCGTCTACCCGCTTTGTATCAAACGCAAAATGCTCCTCCCATATCGTCGGCACTGCTGCCACAATCGTATCGTCATCCCCATAAACTTCCAGCTTTGCCAGCTTCATATTCATCACGCTAAGCGCCACAGCCGCCTGTAATCTGTGTGCGCCGCCGTCCCGCGTCAACTGCGTATCGATGCCGAGTGTAACAGGAATCCCCTCTATACTGACATTAAACTTTGTCTCCGCTTTTCTGTTCTCCGGCCAGTTTTCGGGCGCAAGTTCCTGTCTTTCCTGCACCTCTTTCACCATATTGCCAACACCCTGCACCAGCGCTTTTTCTTCATTAAAATAAATACCGGCAAACACAACCGCCGCCGCTATACATACGACAACGCAAGCCGCCACAGCTATCCACACCAGCTTCCGCTTTTTATTCGGTTTTTCCTCAATTTCAGGAATGACAATTTCATCCATCTGTTCCATCCTGCATCCTCCTTTATGACACCATCTGACTTCTCGTTACGTCTTTTAACCACACTTTCTTCCGATACCGCCATAAACAGAACGGCACTTTGATAAATTCATCGCTCAACAGAATCGCATACACAACCGGAACCGGAAAATGAAATACAAAAGCGGCAAGCGCACTGAACAAAATAGAGCAGCACCACATGGACGTCATATCTAAAATCATGCCAAATCGGGTGTCTCCGCCGGAACGGAAAATACCCACCACCCACGTTGAGTTTAGCGACTGCCCAATGGCATAAGCCGACATCATACATAAAAATAAGTTCAAATAGCGGGCGCTTTCTCCCTCAAATCCCATTCCCCATACAATCACAGGACGTAGAATCAGTATGAGCGCTGCGCCGCCAAGGCCGCATAACAGCCCCAGAATCGTAAATCGCTTTCCGTAAATCTCTGCTGTATCTTTTTTCCCCTCGCCGATAGCCTTTCCTATCATAATAGCCGTCGCCGACGCAATGCCAAAACCGACGACCATAGAAAGCTGCCTTGTTACCTGCGCTACGGAATTAGCGGCGACAACGCTGCTACCTAAATGCCCGACTATTGCCGTATTGGCGGAATATCCTGCGCCCCACAACACTTCATTGATAATCACCGGAGAAGCATAGTACAGATAATCTTTCCACATCACTGTATCCATATGAAACAAATACTTTCTTTTTACCCGCACTTCCGGTTGAAACCGCCTGATATAGAATAGCAGAATCAACAGTTCCGCAAGTCTGGCACATAACGTACCGATTGCCGCTCCCTGTATTCCCATCTTCGGAAATCCCAACAGTCCAAAAATCAATACCGCATTGACAATAATATTCAATATCAGGGAACTGCCATAGATAATGGTAGATATCGTAACCCGTTCAACACTTTTTAACATATTCAAATATGCCATTGTAAACGCAGAAATCGGATAGGTAAAAGCGACTATGCGGATATATAAAACCGCCTGCTCTATAATTTCCGCATCATTCGTAAATAGAGACATCAATCTGCCCGGCACAAGCAGCGCCACCATCATAAAAAGTACGCCCATTGACACCGTAAGCAGTACGACAATCCCCATTATTTTTTCAATCGCCGTGATATCTTTCTTCCCCCAATACTGTGCTATCAATACCGACGCCCCTGAAGTGGAGCCAAATAAAAAAAGGCTTAAAATCCAAAATACCTGCCCGCCAAGAGAACAGCCGGACAATACCTTTTCCCCGACCCTCCCAAGCATGATAACATCAGTTGCGGAAACACCTACGTTAATAAGATTCTGCAACGCCATCGGCAGAACCAATATCAATACCCGTTTATAAAAATCATCTTTACTTTTCATCTCGATACTCTGTTTCTTATATCAATATAGTCTCTAAAACCGCGCCGTCAGTTCACTTCCCCGCAGCGACTCATCCACCTGCTCCAATTTCCCGTCTTTCATCACATATAAACTATTACAAAGCGACAGTTCGCTCTCCTCGTGCGTGGTAATCACAACCGTTCCCTTTCTCTCCAGATAAATCTGCAGATACCTTTTTATATCCTCTTTACATACCAAATCGAGCGCCGCGCTCGGCTCGTCCAGAATCAAAACCGGAGGCATCCCCGATAAGGCAATGCCGATACTGACTCTTTTTTTCATACCGCCGGAGAGTTTCGACACCGTCTTGCGGGCAAATTCAGGAATACCCAATATCTGCAAAAATCCCTCTTCCAGTTCCTTATCTAACGCCGCCTTGTCCGCATACCAGAGCCTTAAATTATCATATACGCTGAGTTCCGGCATCAGCGGGTTTTCCTGCGGCACATAACCTGTCATTTTTTGAAAAACGACACGATTTTGCAGCGCGTCCTTTCCATAATAATGGATGCTGCCCGACCGAGGACGAAGTACGCCCGCCATAATCGAAAGCAGCGTGGACTTGCCGCAGCCGTTCGGTCCCACAATCCCGATGCACTCTCCCCGCTCGCCGCTAAACGTCACGCCCTGCAGTATTTTCTTTCTCCCATATGCGCTGGTGAGGTTTTCTATTTCTATCATTTTCATGCCGTCTGTAACTCCATTTATGCCGGTTGACATGCCGTTATTCCTTTACAATTATATGTTCTTTCATTTCTTCCTGCAATTATTTCACCATTTTATCACATTCAATTTCCTAATACAAGGAAAAACGAAAGAAGCGGATATGTCCAATTCTCAACCAGCCGCTCCGTAATCAAAATACTTTCTATCTCACTATGCAATTCCTCAAATACGCCGCAATCCCATCCCCATCATTACTGCCGATTACCAAATCCGCCTTTTCTTTCACCTCGTCTATCGCATTCCCCATCGCAATGCCTTTTCCGCATAGCATCAGCATTCCGATATCTGCATAATCATCCCCAAAAGCAGTTATCTCTTCTATCTTGATTCCGCACACGGAGCATACTGCCGGAATTGCCCTTTCTTTTGTTGCATCTTTTCTGGTAAATTTATACCAGTATCCATCCGAAAAGCGCATGCAGTCGCAGTCATGCAGTAATTCCTGAAGCTGTTTTGCCTGACTCTCCTCAAAAATCTCGACACACATTTTTAAAGAATTCTCGTTAAAATCTGAAAAATCCGTATAAATGCTGTCACCCCAGCTATGGTCCTGTTTTTTCGGGTCAATCTTGTAATTCCAGTAATGGGAATCTATCGTATCAATCGTTATCTCGCAGTCCGCGCCGCATATTTTCCTTGCCGCTGCAATCATCCGTCTGGTTTCTTCTCCCGTAAACTCGGCTTTGTATATGTATTCGCCATGATACTTTACCAGAGCGCCGCCGCTTGCAATCAATATATCCGGTTGTAATTCTTCGATAAAAGATAAGGCATTCTGCTCCCCTCTTGAAGTAGATACCCCGATGAGTATGCCTTTTTTCCTACATTCTCGCAGCGCCTGCAATGTCGCCTGCGAAATGGTTTTATCACTGCGGAGCAATGTCCCGTCCAAATCAAATAGAAGCAGTTTGCAGTTTTCCATGCTTTTTCCTCCGATTTTTGTTCAAATCAAAATCTAGTAAATCAACTCTATGTCAATATATTTATTTTGAAGATTCTCTTCATATGCCATCCATATGTTAAATATTTCACAATCTCCATACGTTTTGATACGGTATAGCAGATTTTCCACCATTCTCCTATGCACATCAAAGCCTGTCGGCGCAATTTCTAACATATCGCCGTATTCCCTATGCTGTCCATACCCTTGTACTGCCTTACATCTAAGGAAAAACAGATTTTTCGCATAATAATTTTTTACATCCTCAATATCATCCACTCTTACACCATTATAATTAATAGAATCAGAAAAATGATAGTCCTCATCTTTCACGATATGGTTTCGTATTTCATATAGATTCAAGATTTTCCCTTTATCATCAAGGCAATAACTTCCGTATGTGGGGTCTAACATAATCCACTTATTACTATTTGGCGTCTGCAAGGCGTCCGGCTCGCTGCCCGCGGGGATAAATGCCTCCACCACCACATGATTGTCGCCATCCTCTGCACTTTTGGGCATCATATACATAACTCTGGCTTTCACTTTGAGCGCTAATAAACATTCACATAAAATAATAGACATTGCCAGACAGTTTATCCCCTTATCTTTGTCAAAGGCAAGCTCTAATAACGTCAGCGCATCCTGTCTGTCCGAATTATCATAATTCCCCGTATGACGTATATGGAGATTTACCCACTCCAATAAATTCAGGGCTTTTTCCAAATCGCTTTTTCCTGCTCCTGCAATCTCCGAAATATGATATTTCTCCTCTATCATAGCATATTCGGGTTCTTGATAACGATATTGCATCTCTATTTTATCAGAGACTTGAAATTCCGTATTTTCTTTTATTTCCTTTACAAATTCCTGATTCATTCTATTGCCTTTCTCATTTTCATGTTTGAAAATTTTCATGTTTGAAAACACATTATTGTAACAGTTCTTCCAGTCTTTTTATTGCTTTTTTCGTCGGCAGATAAAAGCCAATCCTTACAAGCGCCTGTCCTAAAGCAAACATGACGGCAGAAGAGACAAACATCAGCGCCCCCTTTATTCCATCTATAAAAAATGCATTCAATCCGGATAATATAACAACAATCCCTACCCCGCCAAACTCAATCGTTGAGAATATCCGCACAGCCAAATATAAACGCATCTTAATAGTAATAACGGACATTCCGCCTTTTGTCCGTATCGTTCCTGATATCACAGGTTTAAAACTATTTCTTATATAAATGCTGCCTTTATAAATACTGCTTTTATAAATGCTGTCTTTTTTGACAATCTTAAAATCATACGGATTCACCTCGCCGACAAACTCAGCGTCGCGGAAATCGCAAGGCATATCTTTTCCGGGAACTGTTACCGAATTTAAAATCGCATTGATATCCTCCGGCGTTTTTGTAGAATTAATATGATATTCTAAGCGCGGCAGTATATGTATCATCCAAACCCTCCTGCCGGTTTTCGTCCGGCAAAAAACAAATGGCGGCATTTCGCCGCCATCTGCCTTTTATTCTTTGCTCTACTGGCTCTCTGCCTTGCCAGATTATTTTGCAGCAATCTCTGCTTTCAAACTCTCTGTCAGCTTCGGAACAATCTTATTCAAATCGCCGACAATACCATAATCCGCTACGTCAAAGATAGGAGCGTCCGCGTCTTTGTTGATAGCAACGATGATATCGGATTCCTCCATACCGGCTACATGCTGAATTGCACCGGAAATACCGATTGCAAAGTATACGTTAGGACGAACGGTCTTACCGGTCTGACCTACCTGTAAATCCTTCGGTTTCCAGCCGGAATCCACTACTGCACGGGAGCAGCTTACCGTACCGCCCAGCACTTCCGCCAAATCCTCCAGAATCTTGAAGTTCTCCGGGCTTCCAACGCCACGTCCGCCGGATACCAGAATCTTGGCGTCCATGATATCTACGGTATCGGTTACCGCTTTTACAACGTCCATAATCTCTACATATTTATTATTCGGTGTAAAGCCGGGATTGAACTCCTCGACTACCGCTTTTGCGCCCTTAATCGGCTCGATTTTCTGCATAACGCCTGCACGGACGGTCGCCATCTGCGGACGGTTATCCGGACATGCGATAGTCGCGATGGTATTTCCGCCGAATGCAGGACGGGTCATAAGCAGCTGATTGTGTTTCTGCTCCTGTCCCGGAATTGCCTGTAACGGAAAATCACCAATTTCCAAAACGGTACAGTCCGCCGTCAGACCGGTTGCCACTCTTGCGGAAACTCTGGGACCCAAATCCCTGCCGATTGCAGTTGCGCCTACCAGTACAATTTCCGGCTTATATTTGTTAATAACAGAAGCGAGCGCATGTGCGTAAGGCTCCGTTCTGTATACTTTCAGTTCCGGGTCATCTACGACGATAACCTTATCAGCGCCATACTCTGCAAGTTTATCTGCAAGGTCTTTGATGCCTGAACCCAAAAGCACTGCTGTTACATCCGTATTCAAATCTTTTGCAAGGTCTTTTGCTTTTCCAAGTAATTCAAATGCAATGCTGCTGATTTCATTATCTACTTGCTGCGCAAAGACATATACTCCCTTGTATTCTTCTAAATTCATGACAATCCTCCATTCTTACTGTCAGTACAAATCTTTGATTTTCAATTTAGATAACATGTTTTTCTTTCAATTTGCCAACAATGTAGCTTACTGATTCATCCGGGTCAAGAGTAACCTTTTCACCGGCTCCCTTTCTTACCTTATCGGAAGCCTTTGCAATCTTAGTCGGTGAACCCTTAAGACCTAAATTAGAGTCGTCAACATCCTTTAAGTCCGCTCTGCCCCATACGGTAATTTCTTTCTGGTAAGCGTCAAAGATGCCGCCGGGCGTCATATAACGGGGTTCGTTCAGTTCGGAAAGAGCCGTTATAAGACAAGGCATTTTAGCCTTTACTACATGATATCTGTCCTCATACTGACGCTCAACAACAACGCTGTCTCCGTCAATTTTGATATTCTGTGCATAAGAAATAACCGGGATATCCAGATGCTCTGAAATCTGGGGGCCAACCTGTGCGGTATCGCCGTCAATAGCCTGACGTCCTGTGATAATCAAATCATAATCCAAATTTCTAAGAGCGCCCGCAATCGTTGTGGAAGTTGCCCATGTATCTGCGCCCCCGAGTACTCTGTCTGTTACAAGAATACCCTTATCCGCTCCCATTGCCATCGCCTCGCGCAGAACTTCTTCCGCTTTCGGAAGTCCCATTGTGACTACCGTAACTTCTGCGCCATATTCATCTTTTAATCTCAGTGCCGCTTCCAAACCTGCTTTGTCATCAGGATTCATAATCGCAAGCATTGCACCTCTGTCTAACGTACCGTCCGGATTGAACTTTACGCCACCTTTTGTATCAGGTACCTGTTTAATACAAACAACGATTTTCATCGATTTTTCTCCTTTTCAAATTATTTTAATAATGCGCCGGAAATAACCATACGCTGAACTTCACTGGTTCCTTCGTAAATTTCCGTAATCTTCGCATCACGCATCATACGCTCTACATCATATTCTTTGATGTAGCCGTAACCGCCATGTAACTGAACCGCCTTGGTCGTTACTTCCATAGCAACTTCCGCCGCATATAACTTAGCCATAGCCGCTTCTACGGAATAGGAAACTTTCGGGTTCTTAGCATATTCCGCTTTCTTCATAGCCGCCTTATAAACTAACATCTGTGCCGCCTGTACTTTCGTTGCCATATCAGCTAACTGGAACTGTGTATTCTGGAATGCGCCAATGGAGCGTCCGAACTGCTTTCTTTCTTTTACATAGTTAATCGTAGTCTCCAATGCACCCTCTGCAAGTCCAAGAGCCTGTGCAGCGATACCGATACGCCCGCCGTCCAATGTATGCATAGCGATATTGAAGCCTTTGCCCTTTTGTCCTAATAAATTATCTTTCGGAATGCGGCAGTCCGTGAAAATCAATTCGTATGTGGATGAACCGCAGATACCCATCTTATTTTCTTTTGTTCCGAATGTAAAGCCGGGCGTGCCTTTTTCTACGATAAATGCAGAAATTTCTTTACTTACTCTGCCACGTTTTTCAACGGTTCCCGTAATAGCGAAAATAACGTATACGTCCGCCTCTTTACCGTTTGTAATAAAGCATTTGGAGCCGTTTAAAACCCACTCGTCGCCTTCCAGTACCGCTTTTGTCTGCTGACCCTGTGCGTCCGTACCTGCGCCGGGTTCCGTTAAACCGAAAGCGCCTAACTTTTCACCTTTTGCAAGGGGAATCAGGTATTTCTGTTTCTGCTCGTCCGTACCGTATGTCTGAATCGGGTCGCAGCAAAGGGATGTATGTGCAGATACGATAACGCCTGTCGTACCGCATACCTTGGAAAGTTCTTCAACACACATGACATATGTTAAAGGGTCGCATCCCTGTCCGCCGAACTCCTTCGGTACGGGAATGCCAAGGAAACCTAATTTTGCCATTTTGTCAACTGTCTCTCTCGGGAAACGATGATTTTCATCTATCTCCTGCGCGAGAGGTTTAGCTTCTTTTTCAGCGAATTCTTTAAAAAGAGTTCTCGCCATTTCATGCTCTTTGCTTAACGTAAAATCCATGATTTTTTATTCCTCCATAAACTTATTTGCTATAGTCATAAAATCCTTTTCCTGTCTTGCAGCCTAACTTGCCTGCGCGTACCATTTTTCTAAGAAGCGGAGCCGGACGATATTTAGAATCGCCTGTCTCGGAATAGATAACTTCCATAATCGCAAGAACAATATCAAGACCGATATAGTCGCCTAACTGCAACGGCCCCATCGGATGGTTCGCTCCGAGCCTCATCGCCGCATCGATATCCTCTATGCTTGCAACGCCTGCTTCCAATACGCAGATACCCTCGTTAATCATCGGGATTAAAATTCTGTTTACAACAAAGCCCGCCGCTTCGTTTACTTCTACAGGAGTCTTACCGATTGCTTCCGCAATCGCTTTTACCTTATTAAATACTTCATCGGTTGTATCCTCACCACGGATAATTTCTACCAGCTTCATAACCGGAGCCGGATTAAAGAAGTGCATACCGATAACCGGTCTGTCGATTCCCGCACTGATTTCCGTAATGGAAAGAGATGATGTATTCGTTGCAAAAATACAATCAGCCTTACAAATATCCTGTAATTCTTTAAATGTCTGCTTTTTAATGTCCATCACTTCAAGCGCCGCCTCTACGATGAGGTCGCAGTCCGTACAGATTGTCTTAACGCCTGTTGTAATTTTAGCCAAAACCTTGTCCGCGTCTTCCTGTGACATTTTACCTTTGGCAATACGCTTTTCAAAACCTTTCGCAATCTTGTTCTTGCCGTTTGCAGCAAATTCCTCATTGATATCGCAAAGGCATACTTCATATCCTTCTGTCTGAGCAAAAGCCTGCGCAATACCAGAACCCATTGTACCGGCGCCGATAATACCTACTTTCATGGAAAAACCCTCCTATTTATATTTTTTTATTTGTTCTTAAACGGCTCTTTTACTTTTTCCTTATTCTTATCTAAGAAAAATGCCATGCCGTATTTCTGGTCCTCTGTCTCGAAGCAGCCGCCGAATAATTTTTCCTCAATGACAAGCGCATCGTCCATATCGGCTTCTAAACCGTCATTGATTGCTTTCTTGCAGTTACGTACCGCAATCGGCGCATTCTTTGCAATGCCCGCCGCCATTTTTTCCGCCGCCGCCATCAGTTCCTCCTGCGGATAAACGGCGTTGACAAGGCCGATTCTAAGCGCTTCGTCGGCTTTGATGTTTCTCGCCGTATAAATCATCTGTTTTGCCATACCAGGGCTTACTAATCTCGCAAGTCTCTGTGTGCCGCCAAATCCGGGTGTGATGCCAAGACCTACTTCCGGCTGTCCGAAAACGGCATTATCGGAACAAATTCTGATATCACAGCTCATGGAAAGCTCACAGCCGCCGCCAAGGGCAAAGCCGTTTACCGCTGCGATAACGGGAATCGGGAATGTTTCCAGCTTACGGAACACGTCGTTTCCTTTCTTGCCAAATGCTTCTCCCTCCGCCTTTGTCAAGGTACTCATCTCACCGATATCCGCACCGGCAACAAATGATTTTGGTCCTGCGCCTGTCACAATCAGGCATCTTACGTTATCCAAATCCACCGCGTCAAGCGTCTTGTCCAATTCTTCCAAAACAGTGGAATTTAAAGCGTTAAGAGCCTTTTCACGGTTAATGGTGATAGTACCCACCTGTCCTTTTACCTCATATAATATAAACTCCATTGTGTTATCTCCTTCTATCATTAAATATATTTTAGATAATTGCGAACCATCATTCAATAACGCTGACATAGGGGTAACATATACAATCCATAAGCGGGTACTGTAAGACCGTCGGTGCTTAGGCGCTGTCCTTTAGCGTCTTATGCACCGCTACGGTTGAACTGTAGCGAAAGCGACCCGTGTTGGACTGTATATGTTATCCCTAATCAACACTTTATTGCAGCGTTTCGCAATTATCTATATATTTTCTATTAATCTCTGGTTACAATGGTTGCGCATCCCATGCCGCCGCCGATACAAAGCGTCGCAAGGCCTTTCTTTGCGTCACGTTTCTGCATCTCATGAAGCAGTGTTACAAGGATACGGCAGCCGGAAGCTCCTACCGGATGTCCAAGCGCGATTGCGCCGCCGTTTACGTTCAATACGTCGTTACTGAATCCTAAATCTTTCTGTACCGCAAGCGACTGTGCCGCAAATGCCTCGTTTGCCTCGATTAAGTCAAAGTCGTCAATCTTCATGCCCGCTTTTGCCATTGCTTTTTTCGTTGCCGGTACGGGACCTACGCCCATGATAGACGGATCTACGCCGCCGAGCGCGCCCGCTACGAATGTTGCCATCGGTTTTACGCCCAGCTCTTTCGCTTTTTCTTCGCTCATAACAACGATTGCCGCCGCGCCGTCATTGATACCGGAAGCGTTAGCCGCCGTAACGATACCGTCCGGTTTGAAAGCAGGACGCAGTTTGGAGATATTCTCCGCCGTAACGCCCGCGCGTGGGCCTTCGTCCGTATCTACGATAACGGTTTCTTTTTTCTTCTTTACTTCTACCGGAACGATTTCGTCTTTGAATTTTCCTTCCGCTCTTGCTTTTTCACATTTCTGCTGTGACCATGCCGCAAATTCGTCAAGCTGCTGTCTTGTCAGACCATATTGTTCCGCAACATTTTCTGCGGTAATGCCCATATGATAATCATTGAAAGCATCCCATAACGCATCGTTTACCATGGTATCCACCAATGTCGCATTATTCATTCTGTAACCATAACGACCCTGCATTGCCGCGTAAGGAGCCATAGACATATTTTCCATACCGCCGGCAACTACGATATCCGCATCGCCTGCAATAATCATCTGTGCCGCCATATTAACGCAGTTTAAACCGGAACCACATACAACGTTTACAGTAACAGCCGGTGTCGTAATCGGTATGCCTGCCTTGATGGATGCCTGACGAGCCACGTTCTGTCCCAAACCAGCCTGAATAACGCATCCCATATATACATGGTCTACAGCATCTGCGGGAACGCCCGCTCTGTTTAATGCTTCTTTAATTACGATAGAACCAAGAACCGGTGCAGGAGTTGTGCTTAATGCTCCGCCCATTGTGCCGATTGCTGTACGACATGCGCCAGCTAAAACTACTTTTTTTGCCATATCTGTTTCCTCCATTTTTTATAAAAAATTCCTCTTTTTCAGGGTTCGCAATGATTGTTATTTTTTTATCATTGTCCGCTTTCTCTATTGTATCATAGGGGTTTTGTTTTTGCAACGACTTCCTAATTCAAAATAAAACGTTTACCAGCTTTTTTCCAGTGAAGCCTTAAAATCTACGCTGTACGGATTGTCCGATGCGCTTTTTAAGCTCTCATAAACCGCTCTTCTTTCTTCGCTGCTTTCCTCTGCCCAGTATTCATATCCTGTAAAATAGCTTTCCATGTAGTCATCCCATGAGTCGAAACTGGACTGAATCATCTGCGCTACTTCCAAAGAAGCGTCAAGAGCCTCCTCCAACGTATAGTATCCTGCCAGATAAAAGTTTGCAAGCTGGCTCAACGCACGGTTATAATCCCATCCTGACGCAGCGTCCTCGTAATCCTCTTCATATCTGCCATACCATGCCGCATAGTATTCGGCAGTCACTTCGTCAAAGCCAAGGTTGTCCATCAAAGCGGCTTTCCTCTCCTCTTCTGCAACGGTATAAAATTCCATTTCGTCAAGAATCTCCATATCATAGGTAAAATCCATCCGATGTCCTTCACTTAAAAGCCAGTCTAATGTCTCATCCGCTGAATCCCTGTCGGTAACGTCCCAGCTTTCGTCAAGCAGCTGCCTGGCAACCTCTTGATTCATATCATCCGCCTGCAGTCCGCCATAAAGCTGATAATCCCAACCGTTTATGGCAATCAGGATAGCGTTAGAAGCGTTAAACCATCTGATGGTGTCTGTCATATCTACGGCAAAAGCCGTTTTTTCTTCGATAACTTCCGTATTTTCTTTAAAAGATGCGCAGACCGTTCCAAAATAGTCGCTGCTGTGGCGTTTCACTACCGCCTCTTCCATTACAAATGCGTAATATGCATAGTCTGTCTCGGCATATGCCGCAGTAATCTTATATTTATAACCGTCTTCCGTTCCCTCATAGGTATACGCCTGTACATTACTAAGCTGCTCATTTTCCGGCTTGTCCGCATTCTGTTTGTCGGAAGCGGTAAGTTCCGTCGTTTCCTCCACAAAGCTGATGACGTCCTCTAAGCTTGTAAAAGCACTCCAAAAACCTCCGGTTTTAGGGAACTGCATGACCGCCAATGTATCTTCTATTTCCTCGGTTGATTCCAGCGTGAGCCAGTTATCCATGCCAACGTCTTCATTCGTGCATTTTTCATCTGCCTCAATACTGTAGGTTTCATCCAAGGCGGTATACGTCTTTAGGACGACGGGCTTTTTCCCGCAGCCGCCTAAAAGAAGCAGCAGTATAAGCGCTGCCGCCGTGATTGTCGCTTTTTTCATTGTTTTTCTCTTCTTTTCCATGTCCTTTTCCTTTATTCTCCTTTTCTTCTCTCATAATGACAGTTTTCTGCCGTACATAAAAGAGTATAGCATATATGGGGTGTGGGAAGCAACTCTCCGCTCCTCCACCACCGGGTCTTTCATCTCATAAATCCTGTGCCACTCTTTTGTCGCCTCGTCCTTAACCGTCTCGCTGCGGTTGCGGTACAAAAACTTAGTCAGCTCATAGCAGTCTATCCAAATTTCGTTGTTGCCGTCTTTTTGCGATTCGTCAAAAATAAGCTGCAATCCCCAGTGGAGGTGGACAACTTCGATATTGTTCACGTTCTCCGTCGTGCTGTAGCCCGTATGCCCCATATAACCGATAACGTCTCCGGCAGTCACGATATCTCCCTCTTTTAATTCTTTATTATAGGGAAAATTCTGCCTTAAGTGGGCATAGTAATAGTACCGTTTCCCGTCAAAGCTGCGGATGCCGATACGCCAGCCGCCGTACTGGTTCCAGCCAAGCGCTTCCACATAGCCGGATTCAATGGCGATAATCGGCGTGCCAATCTGTATAAAAAATTATATTTTACTTTTCTCATCATGCGTCGATATATAACATCCTTTCTTTGCCATTATACCTTTTCGACGATTCCGGCGGTTGCGTTGGAGCTACGGCTGTACCGCCGCCGGATTTTATACCTCTACAAATCTTTTCATCGTTTCCACAATGCGAAATTTTTTTATAATCCCTATCTCTTACAGCCTGTATAAGTTGATTCATCGTGTAATCTTCCGACATTTCGATTGATGTATATGCTACACAATCATATTCTCCAAAAATTACCTGTAAATTGACTTCTACCATTTTCTTTTCCTCCTTTTATCCCGCCCCGTCTTGTGTGGCGGTGGTGTTTTGTTTGTTCTGTAATTATAATATCACATAAATATGTGAATACCAACACTTAAATCACATTTTTTTGAGAAAATTTTCATTGACAAAATCGAACGCATATTATATAGTATATGTGAGAAATCAGAGAGGAGGAAAGCCATTGTTAGAATATAAAATAAAAATAATTCCGGCATTAAAAGAAATAGGAATAAACACAACAACTGCAAAGAAAAGCGGAATTTTCGGGCAAGACACAATGCGGAAATTTCGGAACGGCGATACTAACATATCATTAGATGTGTTAAACAGATTGTGCTGCGTTCTGGAAATGCAACCGAGGGATATTTTGAAATTTGTAGAAACCGAAGAAGATAGAGAAAAAATAATCTCAAAAATTTGTGAAAAACCTATTGACAATCACACAAATATGTGATATATTATAATTGTCCAAAGGGAACAAGGACAATAACCCGAAAGGGAGAAAGGAAGACAAAATGGATATGACCGAAAAAGAACGGAAAGACACTATGATGTCCACTCTTTATGAAGTCCGTTTGATGGTAGACGCGGACGAGAAAGAGACATATACAAAAGCTGAAATTTTAAAACTTTTGGACACCATAGCAAGAGCAAAAGGGGCTGAATAAACAGCCCCAAGGGAACGCAGAAAGGGCGGGCTTGCCACCGCCCTAACTGTAAAAATGATTATAGCAGACAGTGGAAAATAAATCAAGAAAAACGAAAGGGGCGGCAGATGCCGCAAGGGTGAAAAATATGAAAATTAGAAATACGGAAATTGCAAAAATGGTAGCAGATAAAGGTTATAACTATCAGGCAGCACTTGACGGAATCGACGCAGGAAGAACGCCGGAACAGGAAGAAGAGGAAATTACGCAGGAAGAATTGGCGGATATGATTAAAAATATTTGCTTAAGTTTTGAATGTGAAAAGGAGGCTACCGCAATATGACAAATTTAGATATCTTAATGTTGGACGGATGCACGAAATCAGAGGCGGAAAAGCACTTGCAGAGGGGAACGACAGTTTTTGAAAGTGACGACTTTGAAAATCACTTTGATGATTACATGAACGAATGGGGCATAGACGAGGGCGAAAGGACAGAATATCGCCACATGATTGATGAGAAAAAGCCCGTGCAGGACTGGGGCATAGTCCAGCATGAGGGAAAGACATGGTATATCATGTATGTGCTGTAAGAGTTAAGGCGATAGGACACTGATTATTAATATCATATCACACCCTACCGCCTTTTCCTATTAAAAACCAGATTTAACTGTCACTTTTCCGGCATCATTCCGCGCCCAATATTTTGCCGGGCGACTATCAACATGAACAAAAGTATTATACTGGATGATTCCGGTAATACCGATAGTTTGAGCGTATCGCGCTACTTCTAAAGGCGTATGCCCTTTTACAACGATATCAAAAGCCTGTCCTTTCATATGATAGCTTGATTTTGCGCCGTTTACTTTCTTATTATAACTTTCTGTCCGATATGCAGAATCGATTGTCACGGAAGCTCCAAAGTGGTCGCGGATTGCCTGAAGCTTATTTTTGACAAAATCTTCATCTATAAGAATCATGTCCGAACCATCTTTGCAACGGAACTCTTTCACTTTAAAATTCTTGCATATCTGCTTTTCTCCGTCTGCCTTTAACGAATACTCTACAATGCCGCTACCGCTTTTCCCTTTCGTAATTTCTACCGTTTTGCTGTCCGAATTTAAAAATAATTCTCTTTCTGCATATCTGCGTTTGTTCAAGCTCTCCAGAACCTTTCCACCAGCTTTATTATACAGAAGAATTTTTTCAGCAATAACCGCTTTTGTCCGTGTGCCATTCGCCGTTAATTTATCAATACTGCCGATATTATACGCGAACGATACCATCGCATCAAATTCATTTTGACTCCACGTATATTTCTTACTGTATTTTTCAACATTCTTTTCATATCTACTCAAATCCGCTATAAGATATGCTTCCGCCTGCGCCTGCGATATGGTCTGTCCTGCCATCACCCCGGATGTATGTCCATATCCGATTGTCCATACACCAGCCGGACATTTATATGCTGTTAGATTACACCCCTCAAATTTTTTGATTAAATCTATTCCTGTCTGCGATATTCTCAATGTACTACTCCTTTTCTAAAATATCATACTTTCCTCTTTTATCTGCTGCTGTATCGGGTCTATCTCAAATTCCGGACAATTATAACATGCCGCTATAACTAGCAATGATAAAAGAAGAAATATGATAACTTCTATTTTTTCTTTCATTTTTTAAGGTTCCTGACTTGCTCAATAGCCTGCTTCACTTTATCATAGCCAAGCATACTGCCTAACCAGTTCGCAGCGCCCATCAGCGCAAGGTACACACTATTCAAGGCGTTAAACGGCACTTCATAGTTGACGTAGTAAAGCGCAGTTGCGCCGCATCCCACGATTAACGCCACTATCAGTACGAGAATATTCGTCGCATAATTGACTCCAATATCATCCAAAAATTTTTTTATTCCCTCAACGAAAAGAGAAGTTACCGCCGCACATACCATTAAAATAATCAAAAAAACTGCTACTGTCATAATAAATCCTCACTTTCCGAGTCCTCCGACTCTACATAATCTTTGTGTTTTACATCACCTATCGGCTCACTAAAAGCAAGTCGATTCTTTTCAAAAATGTTTTCCACTGTCTTTGTAAATCCGTAAACTAAAATTGGAGCAACAATCTCTGTTATGATGGTAGAACTAACGCCCTCTGCTATCTGACTATGCTCCCGCCACGCTAAAACGTAGGACATAGATACACATATCATTCCATGCATAATCACAGCGCCTACAAGCATTTTAAAGAAAAAGCCGCCAACTTTTTTTCGATTGCTCGATTTTGTCTTTGCTTTTTGTTTAATTACACTCTTATAATACGGACATTTCAGACATGATTTGAAACGCAATTTACTCCCGCTACCACTCACATACTCCACCTCCTCTCTTTTTATTACCGGTGGTAAATCACGTCAAAATATCGCTGCTATTCCCTGTTTTGTAAGAAATTCTTTCTGTTCATGCTTAACCTGTCTTGCGTATTCCAGCGCGGCTTCTGTCTCTCCGTTCGTATGCCCATTTTTCAATGCAATAGCCGATGCCTCACCTAATGCTATAGCTGCACCGATGCTCTTTACCATTAAAAATTCCTGTTCTTCGCGCACAGCTTCTTTTTCATCTCGCTCTTTTTCACGTTTTTCAAGCTTTCTTTCTAAAAGCCAAAAGCAAAATCCGGTAATCGTGGATGGAATGCTCATAGCTGCTATAAATGCCATAATATCCATTTTTTCGCCCCCTTTCTTTATAAATTTGCAATAAAAAACTACTGACTTTCTAATCAGTAGTTTTTTCAATGTATTAAGTTTTTCGATAATTTGTAAATTTTAATTCTGCGTTAAATAATCAATTATCGTTCCCGGATGGTGTAAAATTCTGTCCAGA
>JAMPCN010000003.1 GCA_023666125.1 Bacillus sp. (in: firmicutes)
TAAAACCAAACCCCTTTCCTGATAATTTCATAGACAAAGTATACAAATGATGCTATAATTCCATGTGAAAATACGACCAAATGGTCTTACTAATGAAAAAGGAGAATGTCTAATGAGAAAAAAATGTATGATAGCAGGAAGTGTAATGTTAATAATGTTTGCGCTGGCGGGATGTGGCGCGAAAGTCGCGGATGAAGAAAAAATTCAAACGGATTTAACATCGTATAAGCAAAAAGATTTTCTGGCAGCAGATGAAAAAATAACGGAAATTGTCATTGATAAACGGCAAACCGAAAAAGACGATAAAATTGATACGGTATGGTGCAGCGTTCAAACAGAAGATGCGCGCTGTGCATATGAAAAAGATTTTACACTTACTTATTCCTTATATGATGAGGGCGGCTGGATATTGGATGAGGTCGATGTGAATAATAGAAGCGAGTGGGTCATAACGCCTTTAACGGGAGTAAGTAATGAAGAAATTTCCGCGTCGCTGAGTGGAATAAATATCACTGCGGATAATGAAAGCTGGTATGTGACAAAAGATAATATAAAAGCCATGTCTGTGAATAATCAGGAGACAAATCTTGAAAATGAAACAGATGTTGTTACGGTAAGTTTAACCGTTGATGATTTGGTGGAAGAGGCAAAAGGAGAACTGCTTATCCATTACATATTCCGTAATGGCGGCTGGGTAATGGATTCTATGTTGGGAAATGAGAATTTTACTGCTGATATGAAAACAAGCGCAGCATTAAGTATAGACGATACGGCTTTATTTAACGCTGTAAACGGACAGGTTTTTGAATATGGAAGCCAGGAGATAAGCGTCAATAAAGATGAAATATCTGATTTTATGGTAAAAGGCCAGGAGTTATCAAATAAAGGCACGGTTCAGAAATATCTTTGCAGTTGTACATTAACGAAACCTTGCGCGACATTTTCCCTTGATATTGCAGTGCCATATTACTATGCAGAGGGTTGGAATGAACAGTCGGCAGATATTACCGCAAAGTGTACATCCGTCGATATAGTAGGTGTATGGAGTGGAACAACATTGGGTGATTATAATGAATTAAATATTACGGAAATGGATGAAAACGGTAATATATCGGGAAGTTATGTGCATAGGGGGCCAATAAAATTGGATATATATAGTTATTATGTAACAGGTGCGGTAAAATGGGATACTTTGGGAATATATTTAACAGTCGGAGATGTGATTGAAGAAGCAAAGGAGTGGAAGATAAAAGATATTAATGCGTATATTAATATTGAAGATTCAACAATCGAAGGGACAGGGTATGAGTATTTTGCAGTCAGTCGATGAGATGATATTCTTTCACAATTTTTACAATGGAGACTACATAAATGGATAAAAAGAAAAAAATAATAATTCTGGCGGCAGTCATCCTTGCGCTCATAGTTGCAGGGGGGATTGGCGCAGCAATGTTTTTACGCGGACAGGATGATAAATATGTGAAATCAGCCGCAGAAAGCGACATTTCCCGCTATGAATGGATGGAAATGCTCTGTGAGCAGGAGGGAATAACGGAGTACCAAAAAACTGAACCATACTATACTGACGTTAGTGCGGGGAACTCTTATTTTGCTTATATACAATCGGCGGTGGAATGGGATGTGCTGGAAGAAGAAAAGCAGTTTGAGGGCGACGGTTATGCTTCCGGACGGTTTGTGCTTTTAACGGCGATGAAAAGTCTGGGAGAGAGAAAGCTGAAACTGTATCTTGATACGAAAGATGCCATTACGGATGCCGTTTATCTGCAAACTGCGCTGGAACATGACTTGCTGGCAGAAGAAGAATTGTCGCAGGGCATTTCCAAAGAAACCGCTGAGCGGGTTTTGGAAAAGCTTGCCGGATTAAAATATACGGAGTTTTGGGTGGATGATTATGAGAAAGCAGTATATCAGGACGGCGTAGTGGAGATTGCGCCGGAAGATATTTTGGAGAAGAAAGAAGACGGTTTGGAAATTACGGTGTCTGACGCCATTTTTTCCGATATCTCCGAGGGAACCATCATTGTTTATCAACCGGATAGGACAGGCTTAAAAGCTGCTAAAAGGGTTAGTAAGGTTGAAGCAGGGGGAAAACTGACGCTTGTGGATAATGTGAAGCCGGAGGAGGTTTTGGAGTCTCTTGTCGTATCGGATATTGTGCAACTGACCGCGCAGGATATTTTTAACTATTATGGAATGCAGGCAGAATATTCCGCCGGCAATATGGCATACAGACAAGGTTCGGTTGGAAATATGATGCCGGTTTGGGAGGCGTCAAGAGAAATTGAGGACAAGGGATTTAAAATTGAAGTCTATGTCGAAGAGGGGGAAGACGGAGAAGAAAATTATTTGGAAATAAAAGCTACTGATAATAATACGGGCGATGCCCTTGAAGTTCCAACGGGACAGCATGTTTCATGGGAAAGCGGCTGTAAGGCGGAACTGAACGTTTCTCAAATATATGCGGCGGTTCATGTGGAGTTTGACCCCATTTTAGACTTGCAATATGCAGAGGCGGCGTTAGATATTCAGAGTACATTTTCGGGAGTAATAAAAGCGGACGAGGCTAAAGAAATCGGCAGAGTTGTGTTGTTGGAAACGTCTGCACCGCTGGGAGGCGGCATATGCGGTGTTGATGTTTTAGTATATTTGGTAGTTTCGGCAGAGGGAGAAATATCTCTGGAAGCGGAACTGCCTGCGAATTTTTGTGTGAAATATGATGAACAAGGCGGAATCCGCAGAGACAGAAGCGGACAGAAAGAAAAAACGGTGAAACTTGACGTTGATTGTGAAGCAGATTTCATGCTGCGTGTAGAGCCGGTGTTGACGTGCCTGTTTGGGGATGTTATGGATATGGAACTGGATTTCGGGTTAGAGTTGGCGTTGAAAGAAAATATGCGTCCGACAGGGATGGTTTGTCTGGATTTATCGGCGGATTTTCCCGTGCTGTCAATATTAGTATGCGGTGATGATAAGAAAGATACCTTTGTAGGAGATAAACTGGGTATCTCTAAAGAATGGGAATTGATATCCAGTGAGGATGCCCCGCTTCATAAAAATGCGCATATAGAGATAGCGGACGGGATAAGAGAAATTGTGGCGGAGTGTACTTATGATGAATCGAAAAAAGATGATGATGGAACAGAACCGCAGCAGGAGAACGGGTCTGCAAATACCTATGTGACACAATTTGGAAATACAAAATTTGCATTTGATTATCCGGATGGGTGGACTGTGAATATGGAAGAGAGCGAGAGTCTGGCTTCGGGATTTAGGGAAGCACTGGTATTAGAAAACGATAGAGATATTATGCTGCAATATTGGGAGCAGCTTGATAATTACCGATTAGGCGGTCAGGGGAGCGCCGCTTTAGCGGTTATCGAGCTGACAAAAGCTGCGGATTCTGCAATAGAAGATTTTATAGTAGGGAAAATACAGATAACAGGTAGCGTAGATAAGTTTACCGGAGAAGAATATGATATAGAAGATGGCTCGGTATATTATACGGTAATTCCTGAAAGTTACATAGGAAGCCGTTATGCGGGAATATATTTAGTGGATGATGTATCATTCCAGTATCATGATTCTACATATATGTTATTGGTTTCCGCTCCTGACGGACAGTTTACAGAGGAGGAAGAAACGGAAGTAATAGCAATTTTACAAAGCTTTCGGGAAGTGAAAGAATAACAAGATTGTTCAGTTAAGAAGCTTATGGACAAAGTATATGGATAATGCTATAATTCAACTTAAAATAAGACCGTATGGTCTTATCAAAAAACAAATAGGAGGCTGTCTATGATTACAAAAGATTTTAAACCGGAATGGATTCGGAAACTAAATGAGGTCAGTAAGCAACTGGAAAAAGTTGATGTCACACTTCCATCATTAGCGGAAGAGAAAGAGGCGAAGAACATTATTGAACAAATACTTCCCCCGGAAGAAGGAACGGTAACCAGGGACTATGTTAGGCGTGTACTAATAGCGCTTTACTATGCAGAAACACATTTCTGTTCCGGTTCTTCTATGCTTAATGACATTAAGGCTGGTAAGGAACTCATTATTTCGGAATATAAAGAACCTGAAAGAAAATGAAAAATATTGGTGGATTTTTAAGATTGAGATAGGAGAATACTTTTATGAAAAAAACAAAGAAATTCGGATTACAAATACTTTTATTGGCATTGATGGTTTTTACATTATTTGGATGCGGAACTCGGTCAACGGATTCATCTTCATCCCCAAACGATGAAACAGATTTGGAAGAAACATCAGCCAAACAGCCGGACGATAAAGATGATGCAGAATCGCAATCGCAGCATGGCGAGAATATGGAAGTAATTGATGAACTTTGGGAAAAGTTAGATGGTGTATGGGATTTTAAGGAATTAAGATATATGGGAAAGACCACAATGTATGATTCATATACTTTAGAATTTCAATATATTGATAATACACCTTGCATCGTCAAGATTACTCCCAAAAAAGATGAATCAATTATTAAAGAAACATTTGTTTATGAGGGTTCTGTGCTTGATGAATACCATTATAAGGCATATGTGTATAAAAAAGACAGTTATAATGGAACCAGTATGTCATTTGAAAATAATAATGGTATAGCACTTATCTGGTATGAATTCGATTTGACAAATATTTCAAATGGAGAAGTTTTGATAAGTTATAATGTTTCTGGAACTTCTAGTGATAATGTTGATACACAACTGTCTGTATATCATAAAGAAGATTAAGGCTTATGTTTTCCTCAAGGCGGCAATCCTGCCGCCTTTTTTGATTGCGGACACTTTGTTTGTATGCTACAATAACAGAAGTGACGCCAATGGTGTCACTTCTGACATGGGTAAACATTTTGCGCGGACAAGGAGGATGGGGCATGGCAAGTATCAGTTTGACAAAGGTAATAGATAAATGGAAATGGGAGAACCTGACGCCGGAAATTGATATTTCCAAAATCAAAATTACGCAGCCGGATATTAATAGACCTGCGTTGCAGTTGGCGGGATATTTCGAGCATTTTGAAGCGACACGTTTACAGGTGGTGGGTTTTGTGGAATATTCCTATATGAACGGGCTGGATGAAGAATTACAGGAGGAAATTTTTGAAAAGCTGTTGAACAATCCGATTCCGGGCATTGTTTTCTGCCGGGAGCTTCATCCGAACGAATTGTTTAAAAAGATTGCCATTAAGCACGGCGTGCCGCTTTTGATGAGCAACAAGGCGACGTCGGCATGTATGGCGGAGATTATCAGATGGCTGAATGTGCAGCTTGCCCCTTGTATTTCCATCCATGGCGTATTGATAGACGTTTATGGCGAGGGCGTCTTGATTACCGGTGAAAGCGGTATCGGTAAATCGGAAGCGGCGCTGGAACTGATTCAGAGAGGACACCGCCTTGTAACGGATGACGTAGTGGAACTGCGCAGAGTCAGCGCTGATACGCTGATTGGCTCGGCGCCGAATATTACCAAGCATTTCATTGAACTGCGCGGTATCGGCATCGTGGATGTGAAAGCGTTGTTCGGTGCGTCCAGCGTCAAAGACACGCAGAATATCGACCTTGTTATCCATCTGGAGGACTGGGATAAGGATAAGGAATATGACCGTTTGGGCATGGAAGAGGAGTATATCGAGTATCTTGGCAATAAGGTGGTATGTCATAATATTCCCATCAGACCCGGACGTAACCTGGCGATTATCTGCGAATCCGCGGCGGTTAATCACCGCCAGAAGAAGATGGGTTATAACGCGGCGCAGGAATTGTATCAGCGCGTACAGAAATCCCTGGCGCAAAAACGCGATGATGAAGATGAGGAGTAGATAAAAGAAAGGAAAGCGGGAAAATGGCAAGTCATGTATTTGGAGTGGACGTAGGCGGTACGACGATAAAATTAGGATTGTTTGACAACAACGGAAATGTTTTGGACAAGTGGGAGATTCCTACCAGAACGGAAAACGGCGGAAAAAATATCCTGCCGGATATTGCAGATGCCGTACATGCGAAAATGGCGCAGAAAGGCCTTGTAAAAGAAGATATAGCAGGCGTGGGCGTAGGCGTGCCGGGTCCGGTAGACGGAAACGGCGTTGTGCATAAGGCGGTCAACCTTGGCTGGAATCAGTTCAATTTAAAGGACGAACTGTGTAAACTGTTGGATGGTATGCGGGTAGAGGGCGGCAATGACGCCAATGTAGCCGCGCTGGGAGAGATGTGGAAAGGCGGCGGACAGGGATATCAGAATCTGGTAGCCGTTACCTTGGGAACCGGCGTTGGCGGCGGCATTATTATCAATGGTGAAATTATGACCGGTGCGACCGGCGCAGGCGGGGAAATCGGACATATCCATGTAGAGGACAACGAGACGGAAAGCTGCGGCTGCGGAAATTACGGCTGTTTGGAGGAGTATGCTTCGGCAACCGGCATTACCAGGCTTGCGAACAGGGCTTTGCAGGCAAGTACGAAAGACAGCGTATTAAGAGCGGGAGAGGTTTCCGCTAAAACCGTTTTTGATGCGGTAAAGGCGGGAGACGAGCTGGCAATAGAGGTAGCGAAAAAGTTTGGCGAATATCTTGGCAAAGGCCTTAGCATTATTGCAGGCGTTGTCAATCCGGAAATTTTTGTTATCGGCGGCGGCGTTTCCAAAGCGGGAGAAGTGTTGTTTGACTATATAAAACCGCCTTTTGAAACGACGGTATTCCACGGATGCAAGGACGCGAAATTTGCATTAGCGACATTAGGAAATGATGCGGGTATCTATGGCGCGGCAAAAATGGTATTAGATTAAGATTTTAGCATATGATAGTAATGAGAATTAATAAATCGGGCTGTCTGTAGCAAAACAGGCGGCCTGCTTTAAGAAATGAGACGGTGGACATTGAAAGCAAATACATCTATATATGAGTATATTGGAAAAATCATTCCGGAAGAAAGAATGCTTTTTGAGGAACCTATGAGCAGGCATACAACCTTTCAAATAGGGGGAGAAGCCGAATGTATGCTGTTAATAGAAAAAGAAGAGGAACTGATAAATTTAATTCCCTATCTCAATCGGATAGGCCAGGACTATTTTATTCTCGGTAACGGCAGCAACTTGTTAGTCGGGGATAAAGGATATCGTGGCATCATTATCAAACTTGGCGAGGGAATGAACCGGATTACCATAGAGGGAGAGTCTGTTCGGGCGCAAGCGGGAGCATTGCTCTCTCAGGTGGCGGCGGCGGCAAGAGACGCCGGGCTTTCCGGATTGGAGTTTGCGGCGGGCATTCCCGGCAGCGTCGGCGGCGGCGTTGTGATGAACGCGGGGGCGTATGGAAGCGAAATGCAGCGGATTACGGAAGCCGTCAAGGTAATGGACAAAGAGGGAAAAATTCTCATATTGGACAATGATACGATGGAATTTGGCTATCGTACAAGTATTATTAAGAACAGGCCGTTCATTGTGCTGGAAGTCGTCTTGCGGATGCATACGGGGCAGAGAGAGGAAATTCAGGAAAAGATGGATGAACTGATGGAGAAACGCCGCAGCAAACAGCCGTTAAATTATCCGAGTGCAGGCAGTACGTTTAAACGTCCTGAAGGGTATTTTGCCGGAAAGCTGATTATGGAGGCCGGTATGAGAGGATACCGCATTGGCGGCGCGCAGGTTTCGGATAAACACTGTGGTTTTGTCATTAATGTGGGAAAAGCAACGGCGGCGGATGTAAAAGAAGTAATTGAGGAAGTGCAGGAAAGAGTCAAAGAGCGTTTTCATGTAAGTTTGGAACCGGAAGTTATTTTTCTGGGAGATTTTTAGATGAAACCGGGTAAGGTACAATAGGGAGTAAAGAAAAAGAATGAGATTTGTAGTAGTGACCGGCATGAGCGGCGGCGGAAAAAGTACGGTATTAAAGATGTTGGAGGATTTGGGATTTTACTGTGTGGATAATCTCCCGCTTCTCTTAATAGAAAAATTTGTGGAACTGATTATAACGCCGGGAAGTGAAATTACAAAGGTTGCGCTGGGGCTGGATGTGCGTGCCGACCAGCCGTTTAATGATGTGCAGAAAGTATTGGAGAAATTAAGGGCGGACGGATATTCATTTGAAATTCTTTTTATGGATGCAAGTGATAAAGTCCTGATTAAGCGTTATAAGGAAACGAGAAGGATGCACCCGCTTTCTCCGGACGGCAGGATAGAGGATGGCGTTTTAAGGGAAAGAAAGATTTTACAGGATATGCAAAAAAAGGCGGATTATGTTATCGATACTTCCAATCTGCTGACAAGGGAACTGAAAGAGGAATTGGATAGGATTTTTGTGCAGAATGAAGAATATAATTCTTTGATGGTGACCATTTTGTCTTTCGGATTTAAATACGGGATTCCGGCGGACGCCGACCTGGTTTTTGACGTCAGGTTTCTGCCTAATCCGTTCTATATCGACGAATTAAAACATAAAACGGGCAACGATAAAGAAGTGCAGGATTATGTCAAGAGTTTTCCGGAGGCTCCGGATTTTTTGGAAAAGTTGGTGGACATGCTGAATTTTTTGATTCCTAACTATATTAAAGAGGGGAAATACCAGTTGGTAGTAGGAATCGGATGCACGGGAGGCAGGCACCGGAGCGTTACGCTTGCCAACGAGCTGTATAAACAGATGAAAGACCACGGAAACTATGGGTTGAAGCTGTATCATCGTGACTGCGGTGAAAAATAGAGGAGTAGTTATGTCATTTTCAGGAATGGTAAAAGAGGAACTGGCAGCGACTATCGATTCGGCCAGACACTGTCAATTAGCGGAGTTGGCGGCCTTAATTCACTTTAGCGGACGCCTGACGGATGACCGCCGTCATTTGAAATTAGAGACGGAAAATGAAACGGTTTCCAGAAAATGCTTTACATTATTACAAAAAACATATAATATTAATAATGTTATGCGGAACGTGGATGAAGATAAACTTCTTCAGGCGCTGCATCTGTATGACAGTGACCACCGTATTATTCCATTAGATATGCCGGTCAACTCGCTTTTAGTTAAAAACAGTTGTTGTGTGCGTGCATATCTAAGAGGCGTTTTTCTCTGTGTAGGCTCTATGAGCGACCCACAAAAGAGTTATCATCTGGAATTTGTCTGCAGCAGGCCTGAACAGGCGTGTCAACTGCGGGATATGATTCAGGAATTTCAGATAGAGGCAAAAGTGATTCAGCGTAAAAAATATTACGTTGTGTACTTAAAGGAAGGCGCCGGTATTGTAGATTTGCTGAATGTCATGGGAGCGCATGTTTCCCTGATGAATCTGGAAAATCTGCGGATAGTGAAAGAAATGCGTAATTCCATTAACAGGCGTGTCAACTGCGAGGCCGCTAATATCACCAAGACGGTGAACGCGGCATCCAAGCAGATAGAAGATATTCTGTTGATTCAAAAATGCTATGGCTTTGAGAATTTACCGGACAATCTGCGTCAGATGGCGGAAGTCCGTTTGGAATATCCGGAAGCGACTTTAAAAGAGTTAGGAGCATATTTAAATCCGGCGGTCGGGAAATCCGGCGTAAATCATCGTCTGAGAAAATTGAGTGAGATTGCTGAAGATATGAGGTTGTAAAAGGAGGTAAACTTATGATTCAAAAATCTGTTCAAATCAAGTTGGAGAGCGGTCTGGAGGCAAGACCGATAGCGATGCTTGTACAGGTGGCAAGCAAGTATGACAGCAGTGTGTATATCGAGTCGGCCAATAAGAAAGTAAATGCGAAAAGCATTATGGGCATGATGGGACTTGGACTAGACAGAGATGATACTGTAACGGTCATTGCAGACGGGAAAGATGAAGCAGCGGCAGTTGCAGGACTTGAAAATTTTTTAGGCGGCAATCAGTAAGGCAGAAGATAAAAGGGATTCCCTGATATGGGAATCTCTTGCGTTTTAGGCGGTAAAACTTTACATATAAAGCAGGAGGAATATGATATGGGTGGCAATATGCTTTTCGTCTACAACCCAAGGGCGGGAAAAGCAAGAATCAGGAGTAATCTGCTCGATATCATTGACGTTTTTGTTAAGGCCGGATATGAAGTGACGGCATATCCGACGCAGGCACACGGCGACGCCGTTAAGGCGGTCAGGGAACGCCGGACGGGGTACGATATCGTTGTATGCAGCGGAGGCGACGGAACGCTGGACGAAGTTGTTACCGGTATGATGCAGTGTGAGGAAAAACTCCCCATCGGTTATGTTCCGGCGGGAAGCACTAACGATTTTGCCAACAGCCTTGGCATTCCCAGAACGATGATAAAAGCGGCCGACGTAGTGGTGAATGGAGAAAATTTTGGTTGTGATATTGGCTCCTTTAATAACGATAGCTTTGTTTATGTGGCGGCGTTTGGTATTTTTACTGATGTTTCCTATGCGACAAAACAGGATATGAAAAATCTTCTCGGACATACCGCTTATCTGGTAGAGGGAGTGAAAAGGCTTTCCTCCATCAAATCCTACCCTATGAAAATTACTTATAATGATGTGTGTCTAGAAGAAGACTATATTTATGGCATGATTACTAATTCGGTTTCTGTCGGCGGATTTAAAGGAATTACCGGAAAAGACATCAAACTGGATGACGGGTTATTTGAGGTGACGCTTATTAAAAGACCGAATAATCCGCTGGAATTAAATAATATCATAGCTGCGCTGGTAGATAAGAGGATACATTCAGAGGCAATCCATTGTTTTAAGACTTCCAAACTGGTAATAGAATCCGAGCAGGAAGTAGCGTGGTCGTTAGATGGAGAATACGGCGGCGACCATAAAAAAGCCGTTATTGAGAATTGCAGGCAGGCGCTTCAAATACGGATTCCGCAGGAAGTAAAAATTTCTGATTAAACTACCTTAAAACCACTTTGCATTTATATTTGAATCTGGTATAATGAAACAAAAATAACAAATATTAACAAGAAAGGAATGAATAAAAATGCCATTAGTTACAACTACAGAAATGTTTAAGAAAGCATACGACGGCGGATATGCCATCGGCGCTTTTAACGTAAACAACATGGAAATCGTACAGGCTATTACAGAGGCGGCAGATGAGTTAAAATCTCCTATTATCCTGCAATGTTCCGCAGGTGCAAGAAAGTATGCGAAACACGCATATCTGGTTCATCTGGTACAGGCTGCAATCGAGGAGACTAATATTCCGATTGCGCTTCATCTTGACCATGGTGCAGATTTTGAAGTCTGCAAATCATGTATCGACGGTGGATTTACATCCGTTATGTATGACGGTTCTTCTCTTCCGTATGAGGAGAATATCAAGATTGCAAAACAGGTAGCGGAATATGCACATGACAAAGGCGTTGTAGTAGAGGCGGAACTTGGTACTCTTGCAGGCGTGGAAGATGACGTAGCGGTTGAGCATGGTTCCGAGTCCTATACACAGCCTGACCAGGTGGAAGATTTCGTAACACGTACAGGCGTTGATTCCTTAGCGATTGCTATTGGTACAAGCCACGGCGCATATAAATTTAAACCCGGACAGAAACCGCAGCTTCGTTTCGATATTCTGGAGGAAGTATCCAGAAGGCTTCCGGGCTTCCCGATTGTACTGCATGGCGCATCATCCGTACTTCCTAAGTATGTTGATATCATCAATGCCAACGGCGGTAAGATGGAGGATGCAATCGGTATTCCCGAAGATATGCTCCGTCAGGCTGCAAAATCCGCAGTATGTAAGATTAACATCGACTCCGATTTAAGACTGGGCTTAACGGCTGGTATCAGAGAGCATATGGCGGCTCATCCCGACCACTTTGACCCCAGACAGTATCTGACAGACGGACGCGCTTATTGTAAAGAAGTTGTTGCTCACAAGATTAAGACAGTTCTTGGTTCTGAAGGCAAGGCGTAAGATATAGGTATCTGAAAATAGGATAAGTATAGAAAAAGCAGAGGTTTTTGTTGCCTCTGCTTTTTGTTTTCTATACTCATTTATGTTTACAACAGACATCCATTATGAATTAAGATTTTTCTCCTGCTCCGCCTGAACTTCAGGAATGGCGGAAAGCATGGGTTTTTCATCCATGCCTTTGATAACGCGGTGGATATAGTTTTTGGTAATCTGATATACCTGCGGCGATAAGACAAGCACGCCGATTAAGTTCGGTATCATCATCATGCCGTTGAAAGTATCGGCAAGGTCCCACGCCAGATTATCGCCCATGACCGCGCCGCCAAAGATGGCAATGACGAAAATCACACGGTAGATAATCGTATATTTCTCACCGAATAAAAATTCACACGCCTTGGTGCCATAGTGACTCCAGCCAAGGACGGTGGAAAAAGCGAACAGCATAACCGAAATAGCCACAAACGCCGCGCCAATCTGTCCAAAGTGGATGGAAAAAACGGTAGAGACAATATTGGCTTTCGTTAGTTCAATTCCGTTGTATGTCTCCATGGTAATACCGGTATTTAAGTCCACCAGACCGGAAGAAAGCACGGAAAAAGCGGTCAGCGTACAAACGATAATCGTATCGGCAAATACCTCGAAGATACCCCACATACCCTGACGCACAGGTTCGCTGACGTTCGAGTTGGAATGCACCATAACGGAGGAACCAAGTCCCGCTTCATTGGAGAATACGCCGCGCTTCATACCCTGTTCGATTGCCAGTTTCATGCCATAGCCGACGATACCGCCGCCCGCCGCCTGTAATGCGAAAGCGCTTCTAAAGATAGCGCCGAATACCGCGCCCGCCTGTGATATATTGGTAAAAAAGATAACGATACTGCCTATCATGTATAAAACGACCATAAAAGGCACAATTTTTTCCGTAACGGAAGCAATACGCTTCAGACCGCCGACGATAACCAGACCGCCCAGAATCAGGACGACAATACCCGTCAGCCAGGTAGGCACGCCGAATACGGTATTCATATTTCCCGATATGGAATTAACCTGCGTCATGTTGCCGATACCAAAAGAGGCAAGGAAACAGAATACGGAAAACAGGACGGCAAGAACCATACCGATTTTTTTACAACCCTTTTTGCTGCCCAGACCGTCTCTTAAGTAATACATTGCGCCGCCCGACCATTCGTCTTTTTTATTTTTGCGGCGGTAGTAAATACCTAATACATTCTCCGAATAATTCGTCATCATGCCAAAGAACGCGATAAGCCACATCCAGAATACGGCGCCGGGGCCGCCGACCATAATTGCGCCCGCTACGCCGACGATATTACCGGTTCCCACGGTAGCCGCTAACGCGGTACACAACGACTGGAACTGGGAAATGGACTTATCTTCCGTATGCCCTAAGACGTCTCTGTCTTTGAAAATAGCGCCAACCGTCATCTTCATCCAGTGACCGATGTGGGAGATTTGAAAAAATTTCGTCAAAATTGTCATCAATACGCCGACAAACGCCAAAAGAATCAGGGCAGGCCAGCCCCAGACCACGCCGTTGACCGCGTTATTGATATTGGTAATTACTTCTACTACATTTTCCATATGTTCCTCCATTCTTGTATGTATTCTTATATTACTGCCAAAGAAAAAGAGCATAATGGATGAGTCCATTACACCCTTGTAACGATATTATTTTAGTATAGATGGATATAGATGTCAATAACAATGTATTCTTGTATACATTATAAAGAATTGTAAAATAAAAAAGACTCCATAAAAGGGAGGATGCCAAGTAAAATAATTTACTTGGCATTTATTATGAAAAAGTATTAATTAATCTGTCTGCTTTTGAAATTTCTTTTGTTATCTTATGTTTTAAGTATATGCAAAAGAAATGTCTAAAGAATGTTGCGTAAGTGAAGTTTCTTTAAATTAAATATGAACAAATTATGAACGCGCCGCCTGTCAGTCTGACAGGGGCGCGCTTTAAGATAGATTAGAATCCTGCGTGGATTTTATCAGGTTCCGGATATTCAACGCCAAAAGTTTCTACGGTCACCGTGTCGATTACCTGCGGTTCAATCGGACGGTCGGAAAAGTCTGTTGCCGTTTCCGCAATCTTATTGACAGCATCCATTCCCTCCGTAACTTTCCCGAAAGCGGCATAAGCGCCGTCTAAGTGAGGGGAATCCTTGTGCATAATGAAAAACTGGCTTCCCGCTGAATTGGGATGCATACTTCTTGCCATGGAAAGAACTCCGGCTGTATGTTTTAAGTCATTCGGGTAGCCATTCTGTGCAAATTCGCCGCGGATGGAATATCCCGGGCCGCCCATACCGGTTCCCTCCGGGTCGCCGCCCTGTATCATAAAATTTTTGATAACTCTGTGGAAAATCAGTCCGTCATAAAAATTTTGCTGAATCAGGCTGATAAAATTATTGACGGATATCGGCGCGATTTCAGGGAAAAGCTCTGCTTTGATAATGTCACCGTTTTTCATGGTAAAGGTAACAATAGGGTTTTGTGCCATTTTTTTGATTCCTTTCTGTCTTTGTATTATAATTTTTTATATACATTATAAAAATATACATGTTACTATTTTATAGGAATTCATAAAGAAGGTAAAGAGAAATGTTAAAAAGGGTCGCATTTATTTTAAAAAAAGAAAATGCTTTACAGGAAATGCGGGCGTTGTTAGAAGATATAAAAAAACATCAGGCAAAGGCGGATATCCTTTCCTATATGGAAAATGATAATGATATGGAAGAAACGGCGGCATGGATGCAGGAATGTTTGACAAGCGGAACGAAAGAAACTTTATATGTAACGGACTGCGCAGACTGTCATAAAAAACTGCAGTTCCGAAATATGCCGGTGATTGTTTATCTGCATGAGGACAACCGGCAGGAGGATTTTTCCACTGCACGGTATGCGATAGAAAATTTAAGTGAAATAGAGTATAAATCGTTGGAACTTGCCTATCTGCGTCTCACCGGGCAGCCATGGGATATTCTGGAGACGGACAGATGCCGGATACGGGAGACGACAACGGATGATATAGACAGCTTTTATGAGATATATAAGGAGCCGTCTATTACGAAATATTTAGAGGATTTATATACGGATAAAGAGGAAGAAATCGCCTATATCCGAGACTATATTAAAAATGTGTACGGATTTTATGGGTACGGAATGTGGACGGTCATAGAAAAAAACAGCGGGGAGATTATTGGCAGGGCGGGTATCAGCCTGCGGGAAGGTTACGATATACCGGAACTCGGTTTTGTCATAGGTGTGCCATGGCAGCGGCAGGGCTATGCCTATGAGGTTTGCCGGGCGATTTTTGCATACGGACAGAAAGAACTCGGCTTTACCCGTTTTCATGCGCTGGTTATGAAAGGCAACGGGAAGTCGAAAAGACTTTGTGAGAAACTGGGCTTCACATTCTGGGAGGATGTGGAGATGGACGGCGTGGTTTATGAAAGAATGGGGATTGATTATGAAAATGAATACATTAGAACGGATTGAGCGGGGAGGAAAAGTATGAAAGGAAAAAGAATCATATTATTGCCAGTATTTGCGTTAGCTGTAATGATAATTATGATAATAATTATCGGCTCAGTAAAAGGGAATATACAGGAAAATCCCATTTCAGAGAAGATAGATGCCCCTGTTTATCATGCCGATGGAAGCGTGACAATTCCGGAAGGTTATACAGCGAACGGATTCTATAGTCTGGAAACAGGTAAAATCATTGATGGCGGCAGTGTCATTAAGCTTTCGGGAGATACGTTACAGGGTAAAATTAAATTTCAACAAAATTTTCCCGAAGAAAAAAATTATTTGTTGATTATTTTAATCGATTATGTGCAGCATGATTTTGAGATAGAAGGAGAAAATTTTCAAAGCTATGCGTTCAGTTTGGAGGGCGAAAGCGAAGTGGAGTTTACTATTTCCGTGCATCTGACAGCGTCGGAGGGCAGAGAGTTTGACTATGTGGTTATTCCGCAGCCGGATGAGAAGAATTTAGTAATCAATGGAACATATAACTGGTCAACCATGCTTTCCACCAGAGAGTGGAATACAGGGCGTTTTGAACTGGAAAGGGAACAGAGCAATATACAGGAAGAACAAAAAAACGGGCAGAACTATACAGAGTTTCGCATTGAAGAAAATATCTCAGGTTTTGAACTGATAGATTCGAGGGATGATTTGATTGTGTCCGTAGAAAGAAAAGGGGGCGAAACGGTAGAACTGGTCATTCTCAATCAGGCGCCGGAGTCGGAGGATGAAAATTATGTTATCGTAGGTTTCCTGAATTGGAAGCAGATACCAATAGACGGAGAGCATATGAAATATTATGCGGCTGTATCGGCAGATACATCCGTTTCCGTGCCTGTTATTCTGCCGGATGTGGAAGAAACATCCGTATTTCAGATACTTGCGTTTAAAATTTCCAATGCGGGGATTGAGAAATATACCGATACCACGCGGACATCATTCCGTATTCTGGTGCAGCCGTAATTGATATTAGAGTAAGACCTTTTATGTTTATAGATTTTCTTTTTTTCTGCACCTGTGATAAAATAAATCCGATATATCATGCGCTATGATAGCAGGAGGTATGAAATTGGAAAGAACAAAAGTATATTTTGTGCGCCATGCGCAGCCGGAACATATGTGGGAAGATGACAGAACCAGACCGTTGACCGCCGAGGGCAGGCAGGACGCCGGGATTGTGTTGGATTTTTTAAAAGACAAAGAAATAGATGTTTTTTACAGCAGTCCATATAAGAGGAGTTTTGATACGATTGCGGATACCGCGGCTTTTTACGGCAAAGAGATTAGAACCGATGAAAGACTGCGCGAGCGGGAAAAAGGCGCGGACGGAAACAACCACGGTATGTTTGAAAAACGGTGGGCGAATCATGATTATCATGAAGAAAACGGTGAGTCAATTAATATGGTGCAAAAAAGAAATATAGAGGCGCTGACGGAGATATTAATAAAAAATAAGGGAAAGAAAATTGTAATTGGAACGCATGGAACGGCGCTTAGTACAATCATCAATTTTTATCAGCCTGCATTTAGCTGCAAAGATTTTCTGCGCATCATAGATTGGATGCCCTATATTATTGAATTAGATTTTGATGGGGAGAAGATGGTTTCAATAAAAGAACATTGTTATATTGAGAAAGAGTTTCAGGGGAAAAAGAGAGCGGATAAGGAAGATGAATGAGAAGATAGCTGTAAATGATATAGAGTATGAAGTTCTTAAATTATTGGGAAAAGGAAAGGGCGGATATTCTTATCTGGCTTATGATGGAATAAAAAAGTACGTCTTAAAGCAGATACATCATGAACCTTGTGATTATTATCAATTCGGAAATAAAATCGAGGCGGAGATAAGGGACTATAACAGACTGAAAAAAATCGGAATAAGAATGCCTGAAATGATTGACGTTGATGTAAAAAACGAGCGCATTCTGAAAGATTTTATTGATGGTGAGACGATTTCTGAACTGATTTTACAGGATAGGATGAAAGACGATTATCTCCGTCAGATGTACGGCATGTGTGAACTGTTATATGCCGCGCATACGAATATAGATTACTTCCCTACTAATTTTGTAGTGCAAAAAGAAGAACTCTATTATATTGATTTTGAATGTAACGAATATACGGACGAATGGAATTTTGAAAACTGGGGCGTTAAATATTGGTCGAAAACGCCGGAGGTTATATCCTCTTAAACAACCTCGCACTCCAAAACTCCATCCCCATTTCCTCCAAATAGAAGTGCATAACAGCCTTATAATTCTTCGTTGCCGTACTTAACAGGATATAGGGAACAGACTCTTTTTTCAGAGTGTTTTCTATCGTTTCAAATAATTGTCTGCCGATGCCTAAAGAACGGAATTTTTGTTGGACAAAAATTTCTTCCAATTCAAAATATGTGGTACCATGCTGCATAATGGAATTGTCTTTTTCAGCAGTGCAGACTTTGCCGAAAGCATAGCCGATAATTTCAGAATCATTTTGAACGGTGAAAATACGTCTGCCCTTCAAATCGCTTTTCTCATTTTTTCGGTAGCCGTAACAGCTTTGTTCCCGTTCCCATTCGGCTGAAAGCGAAAGTAAGTCATGCAGTAAGATATTGTTTAAGGAAGCTTCTTGTATTTGTACCGGTATCATAAAAATGTCCTCCTTTATCATATCCAACATATCATAGAAGTTTTGGCAAATCAATCATTTAGTCAGTGAGTGATGCGGATTAGTCCGGGAGCGTATAAAAGATCGTATACCAGCATTGGTTTCCTGTTTGCAATTCTTTAGCAGCGGCAATGCGATATCCGGCATTTAGGATATCGTCTTCCGCAAGATGATATTCTCCTGCGTAAACCAATGCAATACAATGATAGGATTGCCGGGATATGTTATCTTTGACTGTCTGGTTGTAGGAAATATTCTGCTGTAACAGTTCATCCGTATATGCAAAGAGAAAAATGTTGCGCCACAGCTTATTGTTTTTATAGTTATCCAGATTGTGCATATTGTTGTATTCCGCTTGTCCGTAATTTGATGTTTCAATCCCCTGTTCCAGACAATAATCCGACAAAAGCATAGTGACAAGAATATCTCCTTCAGAGGAGTGACTATTCAGCATGCGATAGGCATCATGCCATGATTCCTGTTGCTCTTGGGTTAAAAGCGGGCAGAAGCAGGACGGAAGAATCCTTATAAAGGAAAATATGAGTAGAAGCCATATCAGGCCATAAACTGTTTTGGAAAGCAAAATTTTCGGGGGGGGGTGTAGTGAGTATTTGCGCGGCAGATTTTGAGAACAACCATTTTAGCAATTCGGAGGCGGAAACGAGACCGAGCAGGATAATGTATGGATACCATAGCTGCAGATAATATGTGTAATTCGTGCCTTGGTTTTCTGCGATATGAAACAATGGCAGGAAAATAAAAATGGTCTGGCACAATTCATAGCTCATTTCCGGACAAAAGCGACGGGACTTAATCATACGGCAGATATTGTATAGTATTCCGATTATGGCAAATAATACGACAGGTCCATAGTAAAGCGACAGTTTGATAATCTGCGCTGTCGAGTAAGCGGAATCGCCGGTAAGGGTCTGCCCCTGGGCAATCGGAAATACCTCCGAGAAATAAAGAGGGAATAGCGTATGGATTATCAGGACGGACAGGCATCCTATAAGAATGCCGTACAAAATCATTTTCATGCAATCTTTCCTGGAATGGAGAAACAGATAGACGCACAATCCGATTAAAATAAGTACAAAATATTGTTTGATATAGAATAAACTTACCATGATAACGGCATAGAACAGAGGGCGGTATCGCTCCTGCCGTTCATCTATGCAAAGTAAAGTCATGAGAATAACAGAGGCAGTTAAACCCCATTGGTCGGGGAATGCGCCGCCGAATGAAGAATACCGCCAGTAACATGTCTGAAACAGCAGCATTCCGATAAGAGACAATAGCCGTTTTTTGGTTTTCATAAAAAGAAGATGATAAAAGAAAACTGCGCCGGTTATTTCGATAATCAAAGTCAGCAGTTGACAGATTTGTAAAGCGCTTAACGGCGTGACGGAAAACAGGCGGATAAATGGACTCATAAGAAGCGGCACAAGAATACCGTAAATACTTGTGACGGCAGGTATATTGTGTTCAAGTGCAGAAAGCGCATAAGGATTGTGGCCATAAGCAAATTGACGGGCAACGGCAACGCCGGTCATTTCCCGAAGTTCTCTCGGAGTGCCATAAGCAAAGATAAAATATCCTTTTTGCAGTGTGAAAAAAATATATAATGCCAATAAAAAACAGCAACAGCCCGTATATACTATTTTGGGCAGCATTCTTTTTGCTTCTTTTGTGCCAGCAAGTAATTTCATCTTTTTTTACATCCTTATATTATATAGATTTAGAAATAGGCCATATTGAGCTAAAACATGAAACCATATTAGGTCAATTTACCTCTGATGTCAATAGGCCAAGCTGCTATGATCACGGTAAATATAGTTGACAGTGTTTTTAATATATATTACTATAAAAAACAATGAAAATAAAGAAAGTATGGATGGGAGCAAGAGATAATGAATCAGATTAAGAAATTATGGAATAAATATTATGACTATATTATGGTTGCTATCATATATGGAGTGTTGCATATATTTATGCATACGGATTATTGGGATGATTTAAAGATGTCGCCAATTTTGAAACAATATAATTATAATTTATTTCCTTACTTATGGGATATTTGGAATGGAGCTAGTTCAACTCTTTTTCAATACACAGTGGAGGTTGTGATAGAAGCTCTTCCAAATTTTATCTGGAAAATTTTAGATGTTATTATGATTGAAATCATATATTACTATTTTACAAAAGTAGTGAAATTATTAACTGCAAATTTTCAAGAAAAATCCTTAATTCCTCGTTTATGGATATTACTTATATTCTTTAGCTTTCCCTATTCTCTATTTGCAACAGCAGGATGGATGACGACTACCATTGTTTATACATGGGCATTATCTGCATTTTTTTATAGTTTCTATCTTTTTTTGTATTCAGTCAAAGAGGAGAGGAATATGAAGCTGCCAACTTACATTTTATATGGCGTCGCAGTTTTATATGCCGCTAATTGTAATCTGCTCGCTATTTCCATGTTGATTATTTTCCTTTTTGTTTATATAACGTGTGAGAATAAGAATAAAACTTTCCGGATATTGTTTATTGAAGGAATAATTGGCAGTGTATTAAATATTATCATGTTTGTTGTTTCTCCGGGAAATAGAGCGCGGAATATCGAAGATGCACGCCACCATAACACCGCAGAATTATTGAATATGTCTATGGGCGGACATTTGCGCATGGGAATTAATTCTACTTTTTATCATTTTACATCTGTTCCTAATATTATTTTATTTACTTTATGTGTGATGTTGATAGTTTGTGCATTTTATAAAACGAAAAAAATTTTTATTAGAGTAATATCTTTTATACCGTTGCTTTTTGATGTTTTTTGGACCGGATATATGTTTTTTGCTTATACAATTACCAATCGGACATTGACGTATATTTATCCGGATGCTTTATTTAAAACATCTCCACAATTAGAACAGTTTGTTGTTTTGGCATCGGCTATATTGATGGTTTTATTCATATGCTATCTGGTAGCATATTTGACAGATTTTTCCAATTTGTCATGGTTTATGGTTGGATTTTTACTGTTTTTTGGATTGTTTCCATGTGTGGCAATCGGTTTTACAACAACAGTGTCTGCCTCTATAATACGTGTGGCGGGCTTTTTCTACTTTTCCATTATGCTTTGCGTATGTATACTGGGAATATCTTATAATATTTTTAAAAATAAGTTATTGAAATATGCATTTTATGCGCTTGGCTGGATAGGCGGTTTGCTTAATATACTGCAAGTGATTCGCCATATTATAGTATATGGATAATGTGTCGCAGATATAATAATATAAAATTTCTAAAGAAAAAATATTGACAACCGGAAAATCCGGTGATACAATCCAATTCATAAGAGCAAAGGTGCTGTGAAGAGATTCATAGTGCCTTTTTTCTTCATAGTAGAAAATTTCTCCACGCGGCTAGATAAGTCGCGGAGCGATTTTCTCGTAAATACAATAGTTTGAGATTAGAATGTGGAGCAATGGCGCTTACAGGGATGGTAGCCATTGACTCCACTTTTTTATTCTTGAGCGTGTGAGGAGGAAAAATTATGACAGAAGAAATGATGAGTGCTGTAAGCGGTGAAGTGTTTGGCGTCTGGTTTCTGATTGGCGCTGCTTTGGTCTTCTGGATGCAGGCTGGTTTTGCAATGGTGGAGACCGGTTTTACCAGAGCCAAAAATGCAGGTAATATCCTGATGAAAAACCTGATGGATTTTTGTATCGGTACGGTTGTATTTATCCTGATTGGTTTTGGTTTATTGTTTGGTGAAGATTTGGTCGGGTTAATCGGAAAACCCGGATTTGATATTTTCACAAATTATGCAAATTTTGACTGGTCAAATTTTGTATTCAACCTTGTATTCTGTGCAACGACGGCAACAATCGTTTCCGGAGCTATGGCGGAAAGAACGAAATTTTTATCCTACTGTATTTATTCGGGTATTATTTCCGCACTGATTTATCCGATTGAGGCGCACTGGATTTGGGGCGGCGGCTGGCTGGCGCAGATGGGCTTCCATGATTTTGCGGGGTCTTGCGCGATTCATATGGTCGGCGGTATTTCCGCGTTGATTGGTGCGAAAATATTAGGACCGCGTATCGGTAAATTTACAAAAGATAAAGACGGTAAAGTAAAAGTAAACGCATTCCCCGGGCATAATCTTCCGATAGGCTGCCTTGGCGTATTTATCTTATGGCTTGGCTGGTATGGATTTAACGGCGCGGCATGTACGAGCGTAGAGCAGTTAGGTTCCGTTTTTGTAACGACAACGGTTGCTCCGGCGATTGCGACAGTCGTATGTATGGTATTTACTTGGGTAAAATATGGAAAACCTGATGTTTCCATGTGTTTGAACGCTTCTTTAGCAGGTCTGGTTGCAATTACGGCGCCCTGTGATGTTGCGGATGTAACAGGCTCATTAATCATTGGTGCGGTTTCCGGACTGCTTGTTATTTTCGGTGTTTGGCTTTTGGATTATAAACTGCATATTGACGACCCGGTAGGCGCGGTAGCGGTTCATTGTTTAAACGGTATCTGGGGTACGATTGCCGTAGGACTCTTTGCAACGACGTCCGCGCCCGGAAATGACAGTGTGATCGGACTGTTTTACGGCGGCGGATTCACACAGTTAGGAATACAGTTAATTGGGTTTGCAGCGGTAGCGGCATGGACGGCGGTTACGATTACGATTGCATTTTTTGCAATTAAGGCGCTCATCGGTCTGCGCGTCAGTGAGGAAGAAGAAATTGTAGGTCTGGATTCCTGCGAGCATGGTTTGGCATCGGCTTATTCAGGATTCAGCATTATGGATATTTCTAATACAATGACGATGGATATTAATGAAAATACCAGCCTCGGTACGGATGATTATGAAGCGGCTTCTGCGGTACAAAAGGATGCGGCAGTACCGGTTATCGCGGAATATCCGGCTGCGGAATCGGGAATGTACAAAGTCGTTATTATTGCGAAACTGTCCCGTTATGACCATTTAAAGAAAGCCATGAATGAACTTGGCGTAACCGGTATGACGGTAACGCAGGTTATGGGATGCGGTATCCAAAAAGGTTCCGGCGATAAATACCGCGGCGTTGAAATAGACGCTACATTGCTGCCGAAAGTAAAAGTAGAAGTGATTGTCAGCAAGATTCCTGTTGCAGACGTTATCGCCTCAGCTAAGAAAGCGCTTTATACCGGACATATCGGCGATGGTAAGATTTTCGTTTACAATGTAGCAAAAGTAGTAAAAGTCCGTACAGGAGAAGAGGACTTTGCGGCATTGCAGGATGTAGAATAAATGTTATAACATAAAAATGCCATTCACTTAAATCCCTTAGTTTGTATATATGCAGACTCCCCGGTGCTTCCACCACCGGGGAGTTTGTGTTTATTATTTGTAAAATACAATAAATCCTTTTTCAGATAAATAATATAAGTAACAAATTTGTGGATATGCTATAATAAGAACATTGCAGAGCGAGAAAGGAGCAGCTTAAATATGAGAAAAACCAAAATTGTATGTACATTAGGACCGTCAACGGATAATGAGGATGTGTTAAGACAGTTGATGTTAGAGGGCATGAACGTCGCAAGGTGCAACTTCTCCCACGGCGTTTATGAGGAACATAAGAAGCGGATGGATATGGTAAAAAAACTCCGCAAGGAAGTGAAAAAACCGATAGCGATTTTACTCGACACCAAAGGACCGGAAGTCAGAGTAAAACAATTTAAGGATGGAAAAGTCACTTTAAAGGAAGACCAGCTATTTACGCTGACCTCCGAGGAGGTGGAGGGAACGCAGGACAAAGTTTCCGTTACCTATAACCGCCTTTATGAAGATTTGGAAGTGGGAATGAAAGTTCTCATTGACGACGGACTGATTGAGATGCGCGTGGAAAAGGTAGAGCAGACAAGTATCGTGTGCCGTGTTTTAAACGGCGGTACGGTTTCCAATAACAAAGGAATCAATGTGCCGGACGTCAATTTATCGATGCCGTATGTAAGTGAAAAAGACAGAGAGGATATTCTCTTTGGCATCAGTCAGGATGTGGATTTTATAGCGGCGTCTTTTGTACAGAATAAAGAGGATATTTTGCAGCTTCGCAGACTGCTTGATAAAAACGGCGGCGAGGATATTAAAATCATCGCCAAGATTGAGAACGCACAGGGCGTGGAAAACATTGACGAAATTATAGAAGTATCCGACGGCATTATGATAGCAAGAGGCGATATGGGCGTGGAGATACCGTATGAAGAAGTACCGGTCATCCAAAAAATGATTATTAAGAAAGTATATCAGTTGGGAAAACAGGTTATTACCGCAACACAGATGTTGGAATCCATGGTAAAAAATCCAAGACCGACCAGAGCGGAGGCAACGGATATTGCAAATGCAGTCTATGACGGTACAAGCGCAATTATGCTTTCGGGAGAAACGGCGGCAGGCGCATATCCCGTGGAAGCAGTCAAAACCATGGTGAGGATTGCGGAACGTACCGAACAGGATGTGGATTATAGAAAGCGGTTTTTTCATCATGACAGAAAAGCCAATCCCGATATTACGGATGCTATCTGCCATGCAACCTGTACGACGGCGCATGATTTGAATGCGAAAGCGATTGTCACCGTTACTAAATCCGGGCGTTCGGCAAGAATGATTTCCGGCTATCGACCGGCAAGCGGCATTATCGGCTGCGCGACTTCCGAAAAAGTCTGCCGGCAGATTAATCTTGCCTGGGGCGTTACGCCGATTTTAATCAAAGAGGAAAAAGACGTTTATGATTTATTCGACAATGCACTGAGAGCGGCGGAGAAGATGCACCTGCTGGAAAAAGGTGATTTGACGGTCATTACATCGGGCGTACCGATTGGCATATCTGGCACGACGAATATGATTAAGGTGCAGAATGTGTAAATGTTACGCAATAAACACCGCCACCACCGGAATCGTCGCCAGACTTAAAATCGTTGTCAGGATAATCCCCTGAGAAATGGTGGATTCGTCTACATGAAGCTGTTTCGAGAGCATAAGCGGCATATTCCCGGCAGGAACGGCAAGCATTAGAGCGGCGGAATTGACGATAAGAGGCTTATGGACAAACAGACCGATGACCAGCGTGAAACCGACCGGCAGCAATATCTGCCTGATAAGCGTAAACGCGTAGAGCTTCGGATGGGAAAATATCTCTTTCGGAGCCATTTGCGCTACAGAGACGCCAAGAACAAGCATGGATAAAAAAGTGGTTGTCCGTCCGGCATAAGATAAGGACGAGGATATAATCGCTGGTACGTTAAAGTTGCCAAGATAAAATATAATCGTCAATACCGCGGAAACAGTTCCGGCATTAATAAGTTTGTGCGCCAGAGATTCCGAAGAATCATTCTGCGTTATGGCATGCTGCTCGACGGCTGCCTTTTTTAAGGTGGCAATCCCGTAAGTATATACAAGAACATTATATACAAGATTATTTAACGATACAAAAATAAGCGCGCCGGAACCCAGTACGGCGGACACGAGCGGAATGCCGATAAAGCCCACATTACCAAATATGGTCAACATGCGGTAAGAATAGCGGCCGGGCTGCGGCACTCTCAGTATCAGCGGAATCAGATATGCAAACAGCAGTAAAACCGCATAGGAAACCAGCACGACGCACAGACCGACGCCCAATTCGGAAAGAGAAACTTTCGGGGAATCGTCAAAAGCGGAACAAATTAATACGGCAGGATTTGTAACGTTTACAATTAATCCCGACAGTTGTCTGGAGGTATCTTCAGACAACATTTTTTTGCGAAAAAGAAAGATGCCGACTATAATTAAAATCATAATGATTATCATTTGTTCCAATACGACTGAAATGCTCATAATGCTGACTCCTTTTTTTAGTTTGCAGAGCAGATTCGGAAAATGTCATTTTCCGAATCACGGGCTTCGCTCTATCAAAATATCAAATGACAAAATCATCTGCAAGCAGTTGTTTTGTCATTTGATATTTTGGCACTGCTCATTGCCTACGTGAATATTGTATCATATTTTAAAAAAATAGGAAGAGGCTTAACAGGAGAAAAAAAATATTATATAATAGTGTAAAAAATGTGGAAAAATAAATTTTTCACATTTTTTACATACAAGTTTGTACAGGCGTTGATAACGCCTCTGTCCAAACTTGCGGGTTGAGTAGAAATAAATATTGTGGACAAGTATACCCAGAGAACGGAGGAAGTATGCAGAAATATATTATGGCGTTGGACCAGGGAACGACGAGTTCCAGATGTATTCTTTTTGATAAAGCAGGAAATATTTGCAGTATGGCGCAGAAAGAATTTACGCAGATATATCCGCAGCCCGGATGGGTAGAGCATAATCCCCGGGAAATATGGTCATCGCAGATGGCGGTTGTCACAGAGGCGATGGCGAATATCGACGTTTCCGCACAGGATATTGCGGGCATCGGTATCACCAATCAGCGCGAGACAACAATCGTGTGGGATAAAAAGACGGGCAAACCTGTTTATAATGCCATCGTGTGGCAGTGCAGAAGAACGGCGCAGATGATAGATTACCTGAAAGAGCAGGGATATGAAGAAATGATTCGCCAAAAGACCGGACTGATTCCGGACGCGTATTTTTCGGCAAGTAAAATTGCATGGATTTTGGAAAATGTGGAAGGCGTCAGACAGAAAGCGGATAACGGGGAGTTATTATTTGGAACCGTTGATACATGGCTTATCTGGAATTTAACAAAAGGCGCCGTGCATATTACGGATTATACGAATGCGTCGCGGACGATGCTTTTTAATATACATGAGCTGTGCTGGGATGAAGAACTGCTTGCTTTATTTCACATACCAAAGAGTATGATGCCGAAAGTAATGCCGTCCAGCAGCATTTACGGACAGACGGCGGCGGAAATATTAGGCAGAGAGGTTCCCATTGCGGGGGCGGCAGGCGACCAGCAGGCGGCCTTATTCGGACAGTGCTGCTTTGAACCGGGGCAGGTGAAAAATACATACGGAACAGGCTGTTTTTTGTTAATGCATACGGGAGAGCAGGCCATTACTTCAAAGCACGGCCTTTTAACAACCATAGCGGCAGGAAGCGGAGAACGCGCGGAATATGCGTTGGAGGGCAGTGTGTTTGTGGCAGGCGCGGCGATACAGTGGCTGCGCGACAGTATGAGGATGATACGGGATTCCGCACAGTCGGAGAAATATGCGCAGGGAGTGGAGGATACGAACGGTGTTTATATGGTTCCCGCTTTTGCAGGAATGGGTGCGCCTTATTGGAATCCGTATGCGCGCGGTACGATTGTGGGAATTACAAGAGGCTGTCAGAAAGAACATTTTATCAGGGCGGCGTTGGAATCCATCGCTTATCAGACGGCAGACGTATTACAGGCAATGGAAGAGGATGCAGGAATGCCGCTGCAGGAGTTAAAGGTGGACGGCGGAGCAAGCGCCAACAATTTCCTGATGCAGTTTCAGGCGGACATTATCGGACAGTCCGTACACAGGCCGAGCTGTATCGAAACAACCGCTTTGGGGGCGGCTTATCTGGCGGGGCTTGCCGTGGGATACTGGAAAGATAAAGAAGAAATTTGCGCTAACTGGCAGCTTAATCAAAAGTTTGATGCCTCTATGGAGGAAGAAGCTCGTAAAAAGCTGCTGAAAGGATGGAAAAAAGCAGTAAAGTGTGCGCTCGTCTGGGCGGAGGATGCAGATTAAATATCATAAGCTGAGAAAAGGTAGGTAAGGAATATGATAGTACAGCAATATAAAGATATGTTAAAAGGAAAATCCGTTATCCGGCAGTTGTCGGAGTTTGCCACGGCAAGGGGGGCGGAAATCGGCTATGAAAATGTATTTGATTACAGCCTCGGGAATCCTTCGGTTCCTACGCCGCAGAAATTTACGGATGTTATGATTGATATGCTGCAAAACCGCGACCCGATGGAACTGCACGGCTACAGTCAAAGTCTTGGCATTCCGGCGGTGCGGGAGAGTGTGGCAAAGTCTTTGAATGAGCGTTTCGGTATGAATTATACCGGCAACCATATTTTTATGACAACAGGAGCGGCAGGGGCTATTGCACATGCAATTCGGTGTGTAACACAGCCGGGAGATGAGGTTCTTACGTTTGCACCGTATTTTCCGGAATATCAGCCTTATATTAATTTAAGCGGAGCCAGGCTGAAAGTAGTGCCGGCCAATACGAAAGATTTTCAGGTGAACTTTGAAGCGTTTGAAGAAATGCTGACAAAGGATGTCATGGCGGTTTTGATTAATACGCCGAATAATCCGTCCGGTGTGGTTTATACGACACAGACGATAAAGAAACTGGCGGATATTATGACGGCGAAACAAAAAGAGTATGGACATGATATTTTCCTGATTTCGGATGAACCGTATAGGGAAATTGTCTTTGAGGGTACGGATGCGCCCTATGTATCGTCTTTTTATGCAAATTCGCTTTCCTGCTACTCTTTTTCCAAATCATTATCGCTGCCCGGGGAAAGAATCGGTTATGTCGCGGTCAATCCGGCGTGTACCGACGCGGAATATATTACGAATATGTGCGGGCAGATTTCCAGAGGAACGGGACATAACTGTCCACCTTCCATTATCCAGCTTGCCGTAGCGGAGGTGTTGGATTTAACGGCGGATTTGTCGGTGTATGAAACCAATATGAATATATTGTATAAAGAGCTTACTACTCTTGGTTTTTCGTGCGTGAAACCGGGAGGCACTTTTTATATGTTCCCGAAAGCATTAGAGGATGATGCGGTTAGTTTCTGTCAGAAAGCAAAAGAATACGATTTGATTTTAGTGCCGAGCGATACGTTTGGCGTGCCGGGTTACTTCCGGATTGCCTACTGCATTGCAACGGAGAAAGTGGAACGCTCTCTGGAAGCGTTTAGAAAATTTGTACAAAATGAATATAGATAGAAAGAAGGAATATATATGTATCAGGCTGGACTTATTTTAGAGGGCGGTGCGATGAAAGGAGTCTATACCGCGGGCGTGTTGGATTTCTTTCTGGATAAGGAGATAGACTTTTCAAGCTGTTACGGTGTGTCGGCGGGAGCATGCTGCTTGTGCAGTTATCTCTCGAAGCAGCGCGGGAGGGCATATCATGTCAATGTTGACTATTTGGGTCAAAAAGCGTATTGCAGCGTAGAGAGCTTATTAAAAACCGGGGATTTATTCGGGGTGGACATGTGCTATAATCTGATTCCGGAATATCTGGACCCTTATGACTATGATACATTCAGCCGGTATCAGGGAAACGCATACGCGGTTGTTACCAATATAAGGACGGGAGAGCCAGAGTATATGCTGCTAAAGGATATGCACAAAGATACCATTGCCGTGCGCGCCTCCAGTTCTATGCCTTTGGTTTCCAGAAATGTAAAGATTGATGGTAATCTTTATCTGGATGGGGGTATCTCCGATTCCATCCCGATTAGACGTTCCATGAAAGATGGGAACCGAAAGAACGTCGTCATTATGACAAAAGAAGAGGGTTATATCAGACAGCCGGCTGGAGCGGAACTGGCGCTTGTGAAAGCAAGATACATACGCTATCCTAAAGTATATGAACTGATGAAGGAAAGACATCTTTCCTATAATAATACGGTGCAGTACATTGAAGAAATGCGTAAGCGTGGCGAGGTATTCGTTATTCGTCCGAAACAGAAAAGCGATGTTGGCAGAGTGGAAAAAGATAAAGTAAAGCTGGACGCACTCTATGAAGAAGGCTATCGCGATGCAAAAGACTGTTACCTTGAACTATTGGAATATTTAAGCTGAGAAAGGAGCATAGGCAATCGTATGTGGGAGATTTTAAAGGCGGTACTGTTCGGTATCGTGGAGGGTATTACGGAGTGGCTGCCAATCAGCAGTACCGGTCATATGATTTTGCTGGGCGAGTTTGTGAAACTGGACGTATCGGAAGAATTTTGGGAAATGTTTCTGGTTGTGATACAATTAGGAGCAATCCTTGCAGTGGTACTGCTTTTTTGGAATCAGATTTTTCCCTTTGGCATCAGAAACTATGACAAAAAATTATTTGTAAAAAAAGACATTTTCATTCTCTGGTTCAAAATTTTGACAGCGTGCATTCCGGCGGCGGTTATCGGACTTGCTTTTGATGATGTATTTGACGCCCTGTTTTATAATCCATGGTGCGTCGCTATTGCTTTGATTGTATTTGGCGTGGCGTTTATCGTCATTGAAGAACGTAATAAAAAAATGAATCCCCGCATTACCACGTTAGGACAGATTACTTATAAAATTGCCTTGTTAATCGGTGTTTTTCAGTTGATAGCGGCGATTTTTCCCGGCACATCCCGTTCCGGAGCCACGATTGTAGGCGCACTGTTACTTGGCGTTTCGAGAACCGTGGCGGCGGAGTTTACATTCTTTCTGGCGATTCCGGTTATGCTTGGAGCAAGCCTTTTAAAAATTGTGAAATTCGGTTTTTCTTTTACGAGTATGGAACTTACGATTTTATTTGTGGGCATGATAGTTGCGTTCCTCGTATCCGTATTTGTCATCCGTTTTTTAATGGGTTATATCAAAAAACATGACTTCAAAGTTTTCGGCTGGTATCGCATTATTTTGGGAATTATTGTCCTATTGTACTTTATTTTCTAGCATTTCGCATATATACTGTGCCGAAATAATGAAAGATTTGTGACAGTTTGTCAGTTGACAAGACTCTAAGCTTAGGTTAGAATATGCTGTATAATCGAACGACAGAGATAATCTGTGGATTATGATATATTCAGCTAGATGATTGTTGCGTATAAATTTTTAAAGGATGAGTACATGGGAGGAGATTATTCATGGCAGAAGTAAAGAAACCGGCAGCTAAACCAGTAGCTGCAAAAGCAGCGGAAGTAAAGAAAGAAGAAGTAAAGGCAGAGGCTGTAACGCCTGCGGCAAAGGAAGCAACTGTAAAAGAGGCTCCTAAGGCGGCAAAGAAAACGACGGCTAAAAAGACAACAAAGACAGCAGCTAAGAAAACAACGACAAAGACAACAAAAGCAAAAGCAGCGACAGCAAAGACACCGGGCAGAAAAGCAGCGGCTAAAGCAGTTGTTCATGTACAGTTTTCAGGTAAATCATACACACCGGATGATTTGGTAAAGAGCGCTAAAGATGTGTGGCAGTATGATTTGAACCGTAAACCGGAAGAATTTAAGTCAGTTGAACTTTATGTAAAACCGGAAGAGCAGAAAGCATATTATGTCATTAATGGCGGTGAAGTATCCGGTAATTTTAATATTTAATCTGCAAAAATAAAGTGTCTTACAAGAATGAAAAGCAGTTAGTCTGCGGTTTTCCGTGGCTGATTGCTTTTTTATTATCGATTTTTATACTTTTTTCATAATTTTTTTTCACAGATATGTTGACAATTAAATAATGAAGTGATAACTTATCACTAGAAGATGTTAGCACTCTAGTGAGTTGAGTGCTAACAGAATACAACAAGAAGCCAAAGTGGCTGCCTGATGCAACGATAGGAGAAAATGGTATGCAGTTGGATGATAGAAAATATAAAATATTGCAAGCCATTATCCGGAACTATCTGGAGACCGGAGAACCGGTAGGAAGCAGAACGATTTCCAAGTATGCCGATTTGAACCTCAGTTCCGCGACCATTCGTAATGAGATGGCGGACTTGGAGGAATTGGGATATATTTTACAGCCGCACACATCGGCCGGGAGGATACCGTCCGATAAGGGATACCGCTTATATGTAGATAAGATGATGGAGGAAAAAGAGCGGGAAGTCGAAGAGATGAAGGAAATGCTCTTGGAAAAAGAGGATAAAATGGATCATCTCTTAAAGCAGGCGGCAAAACTTTTGGCAAACAATACGGAATATGCGGCTATGGTATCCGCACCGCAGTACCGACGTAATAAGTTAAAATTCATTCAGCTTTCCCGCGTGGACGCGAATCAGCTTCTGGCGGTTATCGTTGTGGAAGGCAATGTAATTAAAAATTCCATATTGACGGTTTCAGAAGATTTGGACGAAGAGACAATACTCAAACTGAATATTTTGCTGAATACACATTTAAACGGACTGACGATGGAAGAGATTAATCTGGGCATGATAGCCGCTATGAAGCAGCAGGCGGGGATTCATAGCGAAATTGTAGCCGGTGTGATAGATGCCGTTGCGGAAGCCATTAAGGCAGATGAGGATTTGGAAATTTATACAAGCGGCACAAAAAACTTTTTCAAATACCCGGAATTGTCCGACCATCAAAGGGCAAGCGAGTTAATTACCACGTTTGAGGAAAAACAGATTTTACATGAACTTGTGCAGGAGAATCTTTCCGATGAAAATACCGGCATTCAGGTCTATATCGGAAACGAAACGCCGATTCAGGGAATGAAAGACTGCAGCGTCGTAACCGCCACGTATGAACTGGATGAGGGCATGAAAGGTACCATTGGCATTATCGGTCCGAAGCGAATGGATTATGAGAAAGTAGTGAATAATTTAAAAATGCTGAAAAACCAGCTGGATGATTTTTATAAAAAATAACCAGCCGGGAAATGACATAGAACTCATAAGAAAGGGATGAAAGTCGTGGCAGAACAGGAAACTAATAAGGAAAACATGGATGACATGAATGAAAAAGAAAAGGAACAGGAAGCGTTACAGGATGAGACGGTAGAGACAGAAGCATCTTTTGAAGAGGCGGACGAACAGGAGTCGTCGGAAGAATTATCCAAGGCGGCGAAGAAAGAAAAGAAGAAAAAAGAAAAAGCAGATAAGAAACAGGATGTATTAAAAGAAAAGATTGATGAACTGGAAGACAGGGTCAAACGCCAGATGGCTGAATTTGATAATTTCCGTAAACGTACGGAAAAAGAAAAAACGGCAATGTTTGAGACAGGCGCAAAAAGCGTGATTGAAAAGATTCTCCCGGTCGTTGATAATTTTGAAAGAGGTCTGGCGTCTGTTCCGGAGAGTGAAAAGGGCGGTGCATTTGCACAGGGAATGGAAATGATTTACAAGCAGTTTTTAACGGAACTGGAAGCGATTGACGTAAAACCGATTGAAGCGGTCGGACAGGAGTTTAATCCGGAATTCCACAATGCGGTCATGCAGGTGGAGAGCGAGGAATACGAATCCGGTATCATCGCACAGGAGTTACAGAAAGGATACACCTACCGTGACAGCGTTGTGCGGCATAGTATGGTAGCGGTTGTACAATAGTAATCAAAATAAATTAAGATATTCATAAATAGGAGGAAGAAATTATGAGTAAAATTATTGGTATCGACTTAGGAACAACAAATAGCTGCGTGGCAGTTATGGAAGGCGGTAAACCAACAGTTATCGCCAATACGGAAGGCGCAAGAACAACACCGTCTGTTGTAGCATTTACAAAGAACGGAGAAAGACTTGTCGGAGAACCTGCAAAACGTCAGGCAGTAACCAATGCGGATAATACGATTGCCTCTATCAAGAGAGATATGGGTACGGACCGCGGCCGCAATATTGAAGGCAAAAAATATTCTCCGCAGCAGATTTCCGCAATGATTCTCCAGAAGTTAAAAGCGGATGCAGAAAATTATCTTGGTGAGAAAGTAACGGAGGCGGTTATCACGGTTCCGGCTTACTTTAACGACGCGCAGAGACAGGCGACAAAAGACGCCGGTAAAATTGCGGGCCTGGATGTAAAACGTATTATTAACGAGCCTACGGCAGCCGCACTTGCTTATGGTCTTGATAATGAGAAAGAACAGAAAATCATGGTATACGACTTAGGCGGCGGTACATTCGATGTTTCCTTAATTGAAATCGGCGACGGTGTTATCGAAGTTTTGGCAACAAACGGTGATACACATCTGGGCGGTGATGACTTCGACCAGAAGATTATCGACTGGATGGTAACGGAATTTAAGAATGCAAACGGCGTTGATTTATCACAGGATAAAATGGCGCTGCAAAGATTGAAAGAAGCGGCTGAAAAAGCAAAGAAAGAGCTTTCTTCCGCAACGACAACAAATATCAATCTGCCGTTCATCAGTATGAATGCAAGCGGTCCGCTTCATTTTGATATGAATTTAACAAGAGCTAAATTTGATGAACTGACGCATGATTTGGTAGAAAAAACAGCGGTTCCGGTTCAGAACGCGATGAAGGATGCAGGACTTACCAATTCAGATATCGGCAAAGTATTATTGGTTGGCGGTTCCACACGTATTCCTGCCGTACAGGAAAAAGTAAAACAGCTTACAGGACATGAACCGAATAAGAGTTTGAATCCTGATGAATGCGTTGCGCTTGGCGCTTCCGTACAGGGCGGTAAATTAGCGGGCGATGCAGGCGCAGGCGAAATCCTCTTGCTGGATGTTACACCGCTTTCCCTTTCCATTGAAACAATGGGCGGCGTTGCAACAAGACTGATTGAGAGAAATACAACAATACCGACAAAGAAGAGCCAGATTTTCTCTACGGCAGCAGATAACCAGACCGCGGTTGACATTAATGTAGTACAGGGTGAGAGACAGTTTGCAAAGGATAATAAATCTCTCGGACAGTTCAGGCTGGATGGCATTCCGCCGGCAATGCGCGGCGTTCCGCAGATTGAAGTTACGTTTGATATTGACGCTAACGGTATCGTAAATGTATCTGCAAAAGATTTGGGAACAGGAAAAGAACAGCACATTACCATAACGGCAGGCTCTAATATGTCCGATGATGAAATCGATAAAGCAGTAAAAGAAGCGGCTGAATATGAAGCGCAGGATAAGAAGAGAAAAGAAGCGATTGATACAAGAAATGAGGCGGACTCTTTCGTATTCCAGACAGAAAAGGCACTGAATGAGGTAGGCGATAAGATTGACGCTTCCGAAAAAGCAGGTGTTGAGGCTGACTTGCAGGCAGTTAAGGATATTCTGGAGAAGACAAAAGACCAGGAGATGACCGACAGTCAGATAGATGAACTCAAAGCGGCAAAAGAAAAACTGACAAATTCCGCACAGTCTTTATTTACAAAGATGTATGAGAATATGCAGCAGGCACAGGGCGGCCCGGATATGGGCGCGGCAAACGCACAGGGCGCACCGGATATGGGGTCTGCGGATGCAACGGATGACGTTGTGGATGGAGATTATCGCGAAGTCTAAGGCGAAAAGAAGTTCTAAGACGTTGTACTAAAGGGTGCAACGCCTAAGAACTTCTATAGTTTCGCCTGGCAGAATATCTGGAGATATTCTGCTGGGATGTGAAGGCTATAGATTGATTTTGGAGGACTAGGTATGGCGGAGCAAAAAAGAGATTATTATGAAGTTCTCGGCGTGGATAAGAACGCAGATGATGCAGCGCTCAAAAAAGCATATCGGGTTCTGGCTAAAAAGTATCACCCTGATATGAATCCGGGAGATGCGGACGCTGAGAAAAAGTTTAAGGAAGCGTCGGAAGCCTATGCGGTATTAAGCGACCCTGAAAAGAGACGGCAGTATGACCAGTATGGTCACGCTGCCTTTGAGCCGGGAGCGGGCGGCGGCTTTGGCGGTTTCGATTTCAACAGCATGGATTTCAGCGATATCTTTGGCGATATTTTTGGTGATTTCTTTGGCGGAGGACGCCGCGGCGGCAGAAGCAACGGGCCTATGAAGGGGGCTAACATCCGTACCAGCGTACGGATTACCTTTGAAGAGGCTATTTTTGGCGTGGAAAAAGAAATTGAACTGACATTAAAAGACGAGTGTACGACCTGCCATGGAAGCGGAGCAAAGCCCGGAACCAGTCCGGAGACCTGCTCCAAGTGCGGCGGAAAAGGTCAGGTAGTATTTACACAGCAGTCTTTCTTTGGCACGGTCAGAAATGTGCAGACATGTCCAGACTGCCATGGAACAGGAAAAGTGATTAAAGAGAAATGCCCTGACTGCCGTGGAACGGGATATATTGTGAATAAAAAAACAATTCAGGTATCTATTCCGGCAGGCATTGATAACGGACAGAGCGTAAGAATCAGAGACAAAGGAGAGCCGGGAGCAAACGGAGGACCGAGAGGCGACTTGCTGGTAGAGGTTATCGTGGGACGTCATCCGATTTTCCAAAGACAGGAATACAATATTTATTCCACCGTTCCCATGTCTTTTGCGGTAGCTGCGCTTGGTGGAGAGATTATGATTGATACCGTTGACGGTAAGGTCATTTATGATGTGAAACCGGGAACGCAGACAGATACGAAAGTACGTCTGAAAGGAAAAGGCGTACCGTCTCTTCGGAGTAAAGACGTGCGGGGCGACCATTACGTAACGCTGGTGGTACAGGTTCCGGATAAATTATCCAGAGAGGCAAAAGACCTTTTAAAGCAGTTTGACGAACAGAGCGGCGATACCTTAAACGCCACGAAGCAGACTGCTTCCGGAGGAGAGGAACCGAAAGGGAAAAAGAGATTTCGGAAATAGGAAATGATAAATCCCGGCATTTCAATCTGCCGGGATTTTTTGTCGAAGTTGGTTTGGCGTCATGCCATAATATTTTTTGAATACAGTTTGAAAATGCCCTTGATTTGCAAAATTGAGATATGCACTAATTTGACCGATACTCATATCAGAGTATTTGAGTAATGCTTTAGCCTCGCTCATACGACATCGGGTAATATATTTAGCAATGCTGAATCCTGTTTCTTTCCGAAATTTTGATGTAGTATATGCCCTGCTTTTTCCAATAGCGGCGGCGACATCATCCACACTGATTGTCTCGCAGATATGACTTGAAATATATCGAATACAAGTATTGATTTCAGAAGAAATCCCGCTAGGCATTTGTGACTGCGCCACACGACTCGTAAAATCAATCACCATATTAAACTGCAAGTTTTTAATAGAATCAACGGATAACAGATATTCACATTCTTGAATATAGGCATCTGTAAGATAATATACTTGTTCAATATCCATCCCTCCCGGAATAGCGCCATCTCTTCCGACCATTGTTACGGCTCTGATAAAGACATCCTTAGCTTGCCTGAGTGCATTATCAGAAAGCTTGCCTTCCGGTAAATCTTGCTGTTGTATTGAATCCAAGAGAAACTTGAGTAGTTCATCGACTTTTCCTCGTTTTACATAGTCAAGCATTCTCTGCTCAAAAAAGTAGGTTTCTCTCTGTCGCTGCTCATCACGGGCAGGAGAAGCAAGTTTAACATATTGCTCGGCAATTTTTTCTTCAAATATTCTTTCAGATACCGCAAAATGGTTTGTGATAGATACTTCTTCGTGATTTAAGATAAAATGCAGAAAAGCTAAAAGGTTTAAAAATTGATTATAACTATAAACAGGCTTTGCTATTAGCTGCTGTTCCACATCTTCTAATTTCTCAGAACGTATAGCGTGAATGAGCATAAAATTGTAAACGGTTTCTTTTGTTATAAGTGTACTGTATGCAGGACCCAGCAAAATATCTTCATCTTGTTCATGTAACTTAACAAGACCATAATAACCGCCATCTGTAGCCGTATATATAGCTGGAAAGTACTTAGATAAATATAATTTGCTTATGATACGGGAAGAAAGCTGTGTATTATCGGGCAGCCCTATAGAGAATGTCTGAGTATACTCGTAGAGACACGAAATCGGCACAAAATAAGTGGAATAAAAATACCGGCACAATGAAGTTAAATCAAGCATGAAAAACTCCTTTCCATATCCAATCTGATAATATTATATCTGATTATGTAATACATTACAAGCAGCTCGATGTATAATATAAAAAATACAGATGTTATAAACACTGAAATAATAGAAAAGGAGTGTAACACAAATGAAAAAGATTCTTCAAAATGAAGTTGTTTCTTCACTTATTATGATAGCTCTGGGTATTGTCCTGATGGTTTGGCCAGGGGCTGCTATGGACATCGCCTGCCTGGTAATTGGTTGCGGACTTATCATTGTAGGCGCTATTGGTTTGATTATTCTCTTTGTTAAACGAAAGAAAAACGAAAAAGAGGGTATTAGTAAGGATAGTATTATCGTCATTATGAAATCCGTTATAATGATAGTCGTTGGAATCATTCTGATTGTAAAAAAGAATAGCGTGGTTTCGGTTTTGCCTTTTGTTATTGGGGTGCTTATCATTGTCAATAGTGCAGTAAATATTATTCAAGCTATCTTGAAAAGAAAGCAGAATAACAAGTGGATAATTCCGTTAGTTGTTGGATTTGTGACCGCAATTATCGGGATTCTTATGATAAGCAATCCTTTCGGCGCTGTAATTTCACAGATTTTTATTATGGGACTCGGTCTTGCGGTTGATGGAGTAAGTAACTTGGTTGGCGGTCTGACAATTAGAAAATAGAGTTAAAATTATGATTCAAAAAGGGAAAACATCCGATTTGATGTTTTCCCTTTGTTATTCTTATTTCCACTCCACAAACTCGCCATAGTCATCCCAGATATTGCATATCCAGGTTTTGCCCTGATTCATGACAATTTCTTCACCGTTTTCGTCTACATATTTCGCGGGTGTAAAATCACCGTCATAACGCTCCCAGGTTCCTTTGATAACTTTGCCGTTTGTAAAGACAATGGCATCGCCATCCCCATGGACGCCGAAAGCGAGATAGTCATGGTCATCTCTGACCTCACCGTGGCAGTACTGGAAAATAACATTGCTGACGGCTATCTGCTCGTTGTTATATTCGTCTATCTGCTCTTTTCCGTCCTGATAACGGTAATATAAGTGGTCGTCCTCATGATATTCAAAATAAGGGTGATAAGTGCCATAGCCGCCTGAATTATTACCGGATTCCCCGCCGGGATAAATGAGAACGGCATCTTCATTTTCGGCATATTCGGCAGTTACGCCATCAGCGGCAAACAGAAACGGCCGCACATAATTTTCATCATAATTCCAATCATATCCGAGACGGTCTACAGCTTTCATTAAACCGTCAATCATCAGATAACCGGTAAACTCCGTGGCGTAGCCCGGACGGCTGACCCTGTCGAACGCTTCGTCCGCCGGATTGTGAATGCCGACTACGGCGGCGCTGATATTATAAACCGTATCACGGTTAATCAATTCTTCCACATAAGGAACGGCAAGGCCCCAGTTACAGTAAATGGCCTCATACCCGGTTGCCATATAAACAAAATAATCTCTCGAACTTCTGATGGGGCCGATTCTTTCCAAATCGTCAAAATTTTCAAAAACGGCCATTAATCTGGTAATACGCCCTTCTACGGGAGCTTCATATATAATGCCGGCCTGGGAAATTCCGTATTGCGGCATAGCCGGCCTGTTATTGGGAATCATTACCGCAATCGGTCTTCTTAAAGCAATTTCTTCATCCGTCCATTCTCCGGTCAGATAACTTTGTATCTTTCCGTCAACAGACTCTCTTTCTTCAATAATCAAACTGGCTGGCGCCTGTTCCTCTACTTCTTCCGGCTCTGCTTTTTCCGTTTCTACCACGATTATTTCCGGCTCTTTCACTTCGACGGGTTCGGAGCCGCATCCGGACAGACAGGAAAAGATGAACAGGAAGGAGATAGCTGATAAAGCGATTTTTTTCTTATGCATCGTTTCCTCTCCATTCTTTAAAACATTTTTTACAGATTCTTTTGTTCTTTTCCATTATACCCGAAAAATGATTGGCTGTATACTGGTGAAAATACTGAAATACTTTCCAGATGAAGCAAAAAATAAGAGAAAGGTTTTACGCGGCGGATATATGTGATACAATCAGAACGTGGGAGAAATTTACAAATTCCGATGCTAAAAAAAGGAGACGAAAGCAATGTATATTCCAAACGAAAACAGATATGATAATATGATTTATAACAGATGCGGACAAAGCGGGCTTGAACTGCCGGCATTGTCATTAGGTATGTGGCATAACTTTGGTTCTGTCAACAATCTGGAAAATATGAAAAAAATTTTATTTACCGCATTTGACAACGGTATCACACATTTTGATTTGGCCAATAATTACGGGCCTGTCTATGGCAGTGCGGAGAGCAGCATGGGGCAGATTTTAAAATCTGATTTGATGCCTTACCGCGATGAAATGATTATTTCCACCAAGGCAGGCTATGATATGTGGAAAGGTCCGTACGGCGACGGCGGTTCCAGAAAGTATCTGACGGCAAGCCTCGACCAGTCGTTAAAACGCCTTGGCTTGGATTATGTTGATATTTTTTATCATCACCGCCCGGACGCCGAAACGCCGATAGAAGAGACAATGCTCGCCCTAGACCAGATTGTGCGCTCCGGTAAGGCGCTCTATGTGGGAATTTCCAATTATAAAAAAGAGCAGGCGCAGAAAGCGTATCAAATTCTGAAAGAATTAAAGACACCGTTTATTATCCACCAGCCGTCTTATTCTATTCTGAACAGGTGGATAGAAGAAGATGGGTTAAAAGATTTCCTGTATGAAAACGGAATCGGCTGTATTGCATTCAGCCCGTTGCAGCAGGGCATTCTGACAGGAAAATACTTAAACGGCATTCCGCAAGATTCCCGCATCGGCACAGGGAAAAGTCCCTATCTGCATGAGGACGCACTGAAGCCGGAGCTGTTGGAAAAAGTAAGACAACTGAATGAAATTGCAGAAAAGAGAGGGCAGACGCTGGCGCAGATGGCTCTTGCATGGATTTTAAAAGATGGAAAGGTGACGTCCGTTTTAATCGGCGCAAGCAGGCCCGAACAGATTTTGGATAATATAAAGGCGTTGGATAATATTACTTTCAGCGAAGAGGAACTTCGCCGGATTGACGAAATTCAGAGAAGCTAAAAAGGACAGGGATGACTATGAAGTGGATGAAATTTAAGGTAAAAACATTGACGCAGGCGGAGGATATCATTATCAGCACGTTGTATGATATCGGATTGGAGGGCGCGCAAATCGAAGATAAAGTACCGCTTACTGCCTGGGAAAAGGAGCAGATGTTTGTTGACATTCCACCTGTCGGCATGGAGGATGATGGCGTGGCCTACCTTAGCTTTTTTGTGGAGGAAAAAGAAGACGGCTTGCTGGAATTAAACGGGGAAACAACGAATAAGGAAAGCATTTTAAAACAGGTGCAGAAAGAACTGGATGATTTGCGCGTTTTTATGGATATCGGAGAGGGAACGATTACGATAGAAGAGACGGAGGATATCGACTGGATTAATAACTGGAAAGAATATTTCCATCAATTCTATATTGACGACTTGTTGGTTATTCCCTCCTGGGAGGATGTAAAAAAAGAGGACGAGGATAAAAAAATCCTGCACATCGACCCCGGTACGGCATTTGGAACCGGAATGCACGAGACAACCCAGCTTTGCATCCGTCAGATTAAAAAGTTTGTAACACCCGAGACAACGCTTTTAGACGTGGGAAGCGGCAGTGGGATTTTGGCAATTATCGCCTTGATGTACGGAGCGAAAAAAGCGGTCGGAACAGACCTTGACCCATGCGCGTTAGAAGCGGTAAAACAGAACATGGAGGCAAACAATATCCGCGAAGAAGACTTTATGATGATGATAGGCAATATCATTACGGAAAAAGAAGTACAGGACAAAGTCGGATATCTGTGCTATGATATCGTAGTGGCGAATATTTTGGCGGACGTGCTGGTAACGCTCACGCCGGTGATTACCGCGCAGATGAAAAAGGGCGGTATTTATATTACGTCGGGTATCATTAATGAGAAAGAAGAGACAGTCGTAAAAGCAGTCAAAGAAGCGGGCCTGGAAGTAGTGGAGATTACTTATCAGGGTGAGTGGGTGTCAGTAACGGCTCGTAAAGTATAATGAACAGGATTAGAACAATCGCAGGTGTGCTTGCCCTGCTTTGGATGTGCGTTATTTTTGCGTTTTCGGCGCAGGAAAAGGACGAGTCCAGCGCGGTAAGCGAGGCATTTAGTTACCGGGTGGTAAATTCCACCGGCATTTTATTTCATCTGCATCTGGATGAAGAAGAACTGCGGCGGATAGCGGCAGCGATTGAAAGCACTGTCAGAAAAGCGGCGCATATGACGGAGTTTGGGATTTTATCCATTCTGCTCTATGTATGGCTGGGAAAATGGCAGATGGCGACAGGTGTGAAAATAGCGCTGGCGGCAGTAATTTCCATGCTGTATGCGGCGAGCGATGAGTTTCACCAGCTATCGGTTCCGGGGCGCGCGGGCAGCGTTGGAGACGTTATGATTGACAGCGTCGGAGCGATACTTGGCGTAGGCATTTTTGTAGGAGTAAAAAAATGTATCAGTTTTTTGTGGAACCGTCACAAATCCAAGGCAATAAAATTATCATAACGGGCAGCGACGTCAATCATATTAAAAACGTGCTGCGGATGAAAGTCGGAGAGGAAATCGCGGTCAGTAACGGTATAGACGGGAAAGAATACCGCTGCGGCATTACACAGTTTCGGGAAGAGGAGATTCTTTGCACGCTGCGTTTCGTGAAAGAGGACGGCGTGGAACTGCCCTCGAAAATATATTTGTTTCAGGGGCTTCCAAAGGCGGATAAGATGGAATTTATCGTACAAAAGGCAGTAGAACTCGGCGTATATGAAATTATTCCGGTTTCCGTGAAAAGGGCAGTGGTAAAACTGGATGAGAAAAAAGCGCGGGCGAAGCAGGAGAGATGGCAGGGCATTGCAGAGGCGGCGGCAAAACAGAGTAAAAGAGGAATCATACCGGAAGTAAAATGCGTTATGAGTATGACAGAAGCAGTTGCCTATGCGGAATCGATGGATATGAAACTGATTCCTTATGAACTGGCGGGCGATATGGCGAAGACCAAAAAAATCATAAGCGCCATAGAGCCGGGAAAGTCCATAGCGGTTTTTATCGGACCGGAGGGCGGATTTGAAGAAAGCGAAATACAGCAGGCAATGGAGAAGGGCATTCTTCCGATAACGTTAGGGAAAAGAATTTTACGGACGGAAACGGCGGGCTTGACCGTATTGGCATGGTTAATGTATCATTTGGAAGATGATGAAAAAGAAGACTGATACTGTCAAAGGGCATAAAGATATCATATACTAGATTATGAGATACAAAGAGAAAATATGATAAAATAGGAGCTGTTTATGGAAGTATATTTGGATAACTCGGCTACAACCAGATGCTTTGACGAAGTCGCGCAGCTTATGATGAATATTATGTGTAAAGACTATGGAAATCCATCCAGTCTGCATCATAAAGGCGTCGAGGCGGAGCATTATTTACGATATGCGAGAGAAACCATTGCAAAAATACTCAAGGTAAATGAAAAAGAGATACTGTTTACATCAGGCGGAACCGAGGCGGACAACATTGCGTTAATCGGTACGGCGATGGCAAATCACCGCACAGGCCGTCATTTGATAACAACACAGATAGAACATGCGGCAATTATACAGCCTATGAAATATTTGGAGGAGCAGGGATTTAGGGTGACTTATCTGCCGGTAGACAAACAGGGGAAAGTCCATCTGGAGGATTTGCGGAAAGCCATTTCCAAAGATACCATTTTAGTCTCCATTATGCATACGAATAATGAAATCGGAACATTAGAGCCGATTGCTCAAGCGGGGGAAATGATTAAGCAGATTAACCCCAGAACCCTTTTTCATGTGGACGCGGTACAGGGATTTGGTAAATTCCGGATTTATCCGTCCAGAATGAAGATAGACCTGCTTTCGGTCAGCGCACATAAGATTCACGGCCCCAAAGGAGTGGGATTCTTATATAAAAACGATAAAGCGAAGGTCAGTCCGATTATCTATGGCGGCGGGCAGCAGAAAGGAATGCGCTCCGGTACGGAAAATGTTCCGGGCATTGCCGGACTTGCCAAAGCGGCGGAACTGATGTATGAAAATCTGGATGCGGATATGGAGCGGCTTTATCATTTGCGGGAACTGTTTATACAGGGCGTTTCGAGGATAAGGGACGTGAGAATAAACGGTTGTATGGGGCGTGAGAGCGCGGCACATATCGTAAGCCTGTCCGTTAGAGGAGTAAGAAGCGAAGTATTATTGCATGCACTGGAAGACAGGGGCGTCTATGTATCCGCCGGAAGCGCATGTTCTTCCAATAAACCGCAGCCCTCGGCGACGTTAAGGGCAATCGGCGTAGAGCGGGAACTGCTGGATTCGACGATACGTTTCAGTTTTTCTGTTTTTACAACGGAAGAGGAAATCCGCTATACGGTGCAGACGTTATATGATATGATACCGGAACTGAGAAGATATACAAGACACTGAAAAAGGAAATAAACGAAATGAACAGAATACGGGGCAGAAACGTAAGCCCTGTTTTTGTTCATTTCCGTAAAAGTGGAACGGGAGAACATATGTTTACATCATTTTTAATTAAATATGCGGAAATTGGCGTAAAGGGAAAGAACAGATATCTTTTTGAAGATGCGCTGGTAAAACAGATTAAACACGCTTTGAAAAAGTGTGACGGAGACTTTACCGTGCGGAAGACGGACGGAAGAATTTATGTGGATGCAGTGTCCGAGTTTGATTATGAAGAAACGGTCGCGCATTTACAGAAAGTATTTGGCATTTCCGGTATCTGTCCGGTTGTTTGTGTGGAAGACGAAGGATTTGAAAAGCTGGGGGAAAGAGTCGTCAGGTATTTGGACGAAGTATACCCGGACAAGCATAAGACCTTTAAAGTGGCGGCGAGAAGAGCCAGAAAAAATTATCCGTTAAATTCCATGGAAATCAATGTGGAGATGGGGGGCGTTATTCTGGATGCCTATCCGGAGATGTCCGTGGATGTACACGAGCCGGATATCATGCTGCATATTGAAATACGGGATAAGATATATATCTATTCGGAAATCATTCCGGGTCCGGGAGGTATGCCGGTCGGTACGGGCGGAAAGGCAATGCTTTTATTATCCGGAGGAATCGACTCTCCCGTGGCGGGCTATATGATTGCCAAGCGCGGGGTTAAAATCGACGCGGTTTATTTTCATGCGCCGCCCTATACAAGCGAGCGGGCCAAACAAAAAGTCGTCGATTTAGCGAAAAAGGTCGCACAGTACACAGGGCCGATTTATCTGCATGTCATTAACTTTACGGATATTCAGATGTATATTTATGATAAATGTCCGCATGATGAATTGACAATTATCATGCGCCGTTATATGATGCGGATTGCGGAACATATCGCCAAAGAGTCGGAATGCCTGGGGCTGATTACCGGAGAGAGCATCGGGCAGGTGGCGTCCCAGACAATGAACAGCCTGCTTGTGACAAATGAAGTGTGCGAACTGCCGGTCTACAGGCCGCTAATCGGTTTTGATAAAATGGAGATTGTCGATATATCCGAGAAAATTGATACGTACGAGACTTCCATTCTGCCTTATGAAGACTGCTGTACCATATTTGTGGCAAAGCACCCCGTTACAAAACCGAGTTTGAAAATTATCAAAAGACATGAGGAAAATTTGACGGAAAAGATAGACGAGCTGGTGCAGACTGCACTGGAAACGGATGAGGTGATTATTGTTTCTTAATCTAAAAAAGCGCAAGCGTAATGGCCTGCGCTTCAAGATATGTTCTTGTATGGAAAAATCTTTAATACAACGGAAGAATGCGAAGCATTCTTCCCAAGATAATTGCGAAGCAATTTTCTTGTTACATCAGATAAGGTTTCAACGCTTCCATGATTTCATCAGCGCCGTCCTCTGTATGGATGTTCAAATCAATCGGTTTTGATAAATCCAGACTGAAGATACCCATGATAGATTTGGCATCGATAACATATCTGCCGGATACTAAGTCGAAATCATAATCAAATTTTGTAATATCATTTACAAAAGATTTAACCTTATCAATAGAGTTTAAAGATATTTGAACCGTCTTCATAAAGAATTGCCTCCTTTAACTTTATTTACATACTATTAGCTATAATACTAAATGTTGATTGGATAAAAGTCAATGATAAAACAATACAAAAAATGCGGGGATTACTATGAAAAGTATAGCATTACATAATCTTGGCTGTAAAGTAAACGGTTATGAAATGGACGTTATGCAACAAATATTAAAAGAAAACGGGTATAAAATTGTATCTTTTGATGAGATTGCCGATATTTATATTATCAATACCTGTACGGTAACAAATATCGCCGACCAGAAGAGCAGACAGATGCTGCACCGTGCGAAAAAAAAGAACCCGGATGCGGTCGTGGTGGCTGTAGGCTGTTATGTACAGACGGGCGAAGATAAAATTGCCACAGACCCGGCGGTTGATTTGGCTATCGGTAATAACCGCAAAAAAGATATTGCGGTAATTCTGGAACAATATCTGGCACAGAGGGAAAAATCCGATGCCGGTATGCAGGATAAAACATTACAAAATACGACGGTAATCGATATCAACCATACCAAAGAATATGAGGAAATAACCCGGCCGGTAGCGGCGTCGGCATGGACAAGGGAACATACGAGGGCCTATGTGAAAATTCAGGACGGCTGCAACCAGTTCTGCTCCTACTGCATCATTCCCTATGCCAGAGGACGGGTAAGAAGCCGAAACGAGGAAGATATTCTGGCGGAGGTATCGGGCATTGTCAAGATGGGCTGTCAGGAGATTGTTTTAACGGGTATCCATATCAGTTCTTACGGCGTGGACAGAGGACAGGAACAGTTGCTGCCGTTACTGGAAAAATTAAATGAAGTGAAAGGATTGCGGCGGATTCGTTTGGGTTCTCTGGAACCGGCCATTATCACGGAAGAATTTGTACAAAGAATCAGCGCGTTAAAAAAGTTGTGTCCGCATTTTCATATGTCTTTACAAAGCGGCTGTGACGAGACGCTTGGGCGGATGAATAGACACTATACGACGTGGGAATACTTGGAAAAAGTAGAATTGTTACGGCGTTATTTTGACAGACCGGCTATTACAACGGATGTGATTGTAGGTTTTCCCGGAGAGACGGAAGAAGAATTTCTGCATACGGAAGCTTTCCTGCAAAAGGTCCATTTTTATGAGATGCATATTTTTAAATATTCCAAAAGGCAGGGAACGAGGGCGGCCGTTATGGACAACCAGGTTCCTGACGATATAAAGACGCAGAGAAGCAACAGGTTGATGCAGTTGGAGCGGCAGATGTCCAAAGAGTACAGACAATCTTTTATGGGAGAAGATGTGGAAGCGTTGTTTGAGGAATGCAAAGAAATTGACGGACGGGTTTATCAAATCGGACATACGAAGCAGTATATAAAGACAGCGTTGGAAACCCGGCAGGATATGCGTAACTGCATGGTGACAGGGCCTCTTACGGAATTTTTAAAAGATGATATCATGAAAATGGGAACTTTAAAATTTATGGAGATTGATTGAATTTTATTTCCAGATAGAGTATGATAATAAGAACATAAGAAAGGGGCATGGTTACGAGATGCAGGATTTGGGGAATACACAATATTTTAAAGTAGAGACGGAACCGGAAACAGGCGTAAAGCTTGTTCTTTCGACAGTTTATGAAGCATTGACGGAGAAAGGCTATAATCCTGTCAATCAAATCGTAGGCTATATTATGTCGGGAGACCCTACTTACATTACCAGCCATAAGAGCGCGAGAAGCCTTATCATGAAGGTGGAGCGGGATGAACTGGTAGAGGAAATGTTAAAAGAATACATTAAAAATTCATTACACAAATAGGAACGGCTTATGAGAATCATGGGGTTGGACTTCGGCTCTAAGACGGTGGGGGTGGCGGTCAGCGACCCGCTTCTTATTACGGCGCAGGGCATTGAAATTATCAGAAGACAGGATGAAAATAAATTACGAAGGACATTAGCGCGTATTGAAGAGCTGATTGTAGAGTATGAAGTGACAGAGATTGTTTTAGGGCTGCCGAAAAATATGAACGATACTATCGGAGAACGAGCGGAACTTTCTTTGGAATTTAAGGACAAGCTGGAGCGCAGAAGCGGACTGCCTGTAACAATGTGGGATGAAAGATTGACGACGGTAGCGGCAGATAAGGCGATGATGGAGGCCGGCATCAGACGAGAACACCGGAAAGAATATGTGGATAAGATTGCGGCGGTCTTTATTTTACAGGGATATTTGGATTACTTGAAGCATGACAAAGAGTCTTAAACTGCCGGAATGAGAGGTAGACAGCTATTTATGGAGAAAATTGTTTTTCAGACAGAGGCGGGAGAGGCCGCAGAGTTTTATGTGTTAGAACAGACGAGAATCGGCGGTATTGATTACATTCTGGTGACGGACACGCAAGAGGGTGACGGGGAAGCCCTAATCTTACAAGATAAGTCACAGCCCGGCGAAGAGGAAGCTCTTTATGAGATAGTGGCGGATGATGAGGAATTGAACGCAGTTGCGGCTGTGTTTGAAAATATGTTAGAGGATATTGAGTTATCTTAAAAATATGCAGTACATATAGCGTGACGTAGGGCTGTTTTTAGCATCGGGGCGGAATGAAAGATAGAAGCGGTGCGGAAAATGTGAAGTGCAAGGGATACCCGGAAACCTGTCCGGGCTATAAAACAGGCGGCGGAACACTATGTCGATTGCAGAGAATATGGAGGAAAATTTTTTGAAAAAAAATGAACAGGAACAGGCTTCCGGACTGAAAGTAATACCTTTGGGCGGTCTGGAGCAGATTGGGCTTAACATTACTGCCTTTGAGTATGAGGACAGTATTATTGTCGTGGATTGCGGTTTGTCATTTCCGGAGGATGAGATGCTTGGCATCGATTTAGTAATTCCGGATATTACTTATCTGCGCGACAATATCGACAAGGTAAAGGGATTTATGATTACGCACGGCCATGAAGACCATATTGGGGCGCTGCCCTATGTATTAAAAGAAATCAACGTGCCGGTCTATGCGACGAAACTGACAATGGGTATCATTGAAAACAAGCTGAAAGAACATGACCTGATGAATACGACTAAGCGTAAGGTTGTGAAATTCGGGCAGTCCATTAATCTGGGGAAATTCCGGATAGAGTTTATCAAGACAAATCATAGTATTGTAGACGCGGCCGCACTGGCGATTTATTCTCCGGCGGGTATCATTGTGCATACGGGAGATTTTAAGGTGGATTATACGCCGGTATTCGGTGATGCCATCGATTTACAGCGTTTTGCGGAAATTGGGAAAAAGGGCGTTCTTGCCTTGATGTGCGACAGTACGAATGCGGAACGGCATGGATTTACGCCGTCTGAAAAAACGGTAGGCAAGACCTTTGATTCGCTCTTTTCGGAACATAGCGATACGAGAATTATTATTGCAACATTTGCTTCCAATGTAGACAGAGTGCAGCAGATTATTAATTCGGCGGACAAGTTTGGCAGGAAAGTTGTCGTCGAGGGCAGAAGCATGGTGAATATTATCGAGACCGCTTCTACGCTGGGATATTTGAACATTCCGGACAATACGTTGATTGATATAGAGCAGTTGAAGAATTATCCGAACGAAAAGACCGTTATTATCACGACGGGAAGCCAGGGCGAAAGCATGGCGGCCTTAAGCCGTATGGCGAGCAGCACACACCGTAAAATTTCCATTGTGCCGGGCGATACCGTTATTTTTTCATCCAATCCGATACCGGGAAATGAGAAAGCGGTCACAAACGTTATCAATGAACTTTTGATGAAAGGCGCAGACGTTATTTTCCAGGATGTTCATGTGTCAGGACATGCCTGTCAGGAAGAAATCAAGCTGATTTATACGCTGCTGCATCCCAAATATGCAATACCCGTGCATGGCGAATATAAGCATTTAAAGGCACAGGCGAAAATTGCAAGGGAACTTGGCATAGAAAAAGAAAATATTTTTATCCTGCATTCGGGGGATGTCCTGGAATTTCATGGCGAACATGCCGCGGTAACAGGCAAAGTACCGGTAGGTGCGATTCTGGTAGACGGACTTGGCGTGGGCGATGTAGGAAATGTTGTTTTAAGAGACCGACAGCACCTTGCTGAAGATGGCATTTTGATTGTCGTTTTGGCGTTGGAGTCTCATTCGAGCCAGCTTGTGTCCGGCCCCGATATCGTGTCCCGCGGTTTCGTTTATGTCAGAGAATCGGATGAGCTGTTGGAAGAAGCAAGACTTTTGGTGGACAGCGCGGTTATGGGCTGTCTGGATAAAGGACAGACCGACTGGGGGAAATTAAAATCCACCATTAAAGACGTATTAAGTGATTTTGTATGGAAAAAGACGAAAAGACGCCCGATGATACTTCCGATTATTATGGAAGTATAAAGGTTGAAAATTAGAAATTTTCAACCGCAAGTTTGCGCTTACGCTCAAACTCGCAGGTTGAGAAAGAGTATATTTACAAAAGGGAGAACTGCATGATGGACAGAATGGTAAAACAGGCAACGGATTATTTTGTGGAGGAAATCAGAAAATCCGACATTTACAAGGAATATAATCTGCAAAAAGAAAAGCTGAAAAAACAGCCGGATTTGTTTGCCAGGGTAGCCGAATACCGGCAGAAGAATTTTGACCTGCAGGCAAACGCGCAGGGGGATGATTTGTTTGAAAGGCTGGACGCTTTTGAAAAAGAATATGAGGAATTTCGCGCAAACCCGCTGGTGGATGATTTTTTAAGAGCGGAACTTGCTTTCTGCCGTATGATACAGGAAGTCAATGTATGGATTACTGCGCAACTGGATTTTGAGTAATATTTTGACTCTATGATTCAGATGGGAGGTTTTTAAATGGACATAAAGCAGTTAATAGCTTCTGCCGTGGAAACAGTTATCAAGATAGCGGTTGTCGTTTTTCTTGTCACCTTTGTTTATGACGCCGCCATTAAGGCATATGATTACGGCTACCGCGTCTTTGCGGAAGAGCCGGTGAGCGTCGGAGACGGCAGGACAATCAGCATCAGTGTGGAAGCAAGCGATTCCGTAAGGGATATCGGAAAGAATCTGGAAGACAAAGGTCTGATTCGAGACGCGAATTTATTTTTTGTACAGGAACTTTTGTCGGAATATCACGGAGAACTCAAGCCGGGCATTTATGATTTGAATACATCTATGACAACAGATGAAATGATGGAAATTATGTCTGCAGAACCGAAGGAAGAGGAAGAAGAAGCCGGAGCGTCAACCGATAATGTACCGATAGGGGAAGTGGAAGAAAACGAAGAAGGCACGGAGGGCGAAAACACCGCAGGGGATGCCGATGGAGCGGAAGGCGCAGAGGGTGCAGGAAATGATAATGGATGAACGTACGGTCGCGTTTATCAATTCTCTTGAACAGGAGATACCGCCTGTTTTGAGCGCAATAGAAAAAGAGGCAAAAAAAACCGATGTGCCGATTATCCGGACGCAGACACAGGGGCTTATAAGGGTGTTATTGGCCATGAAAAAACCTGTGTCGATTTTGGAGGTTGGCTGTGCCATTGGTTTTTCTGCGTTATTTATGAGTGAATATGCGCCAAAGGGATGCAGGATAACGACGATTGAAAAATATGAAAAAAGGATTCCTATCGCCAGGGAAAATTTTAAGCGCGCAGGAAAAGAGGACATCATCACGCTGTTAGAAGGAGACGCCGCGGACTGGTTAAAAAAGCTGGACGGCACATATGATTTTATCTTTATGGATGCGGCTAAGGGGCAGTATATTCATTTCCTGCCGGATATTTTGCGTCTGATGCCGGAGGGCGGGCTTCTTTTATCCGATAATGTATTACAGGACGGCGATATCATTCAATCGCGCTACGCAGTGACAAGAAGAAATCGCACGATACATTCCCGTATGCGGGATTATCTATATGAATTAAAACATCATCCACAGTTGGAAACGGTAATTTTGCCGGTTGGGGATGGGGTTACCTTGAGCGTAAAAAGTACAAAGAGGTCATAGACATGAAAAAACCGGAATTATTGATTCCCGCAAGCAGTCTGGAAGTGCTGAAAACGGCGGTTATCTTCGGAGCCGATGCAGTTTATATCGGCGGGGAGGCTTTCGGGCTGCGTGCCAAGGCAAAAAACTTCACCAAGGAAGAGATGGAACAGGGAATTGCTTTTGCGCATGCGCATGGCGTGCGCGTACATGTGACGGCGAATATTTTGGCGCATAATTATGATTTAGAGGGCGCGGCGCAGTATTTTTGGGAATTAAAAGAAATGAAGCCGGATGCGCTGATTATTGCAGACCCCGGTATGTTTACGCTGGCAAGGGAAATCTGTCCGGAAATCGACATCCATATCTCCACGCAGGCGAATAATACAAACTATATGACGTATCTGTTCTGGCATAAACAGGGAGCGAAAAGAGTCGTATCGGCAAGGGAGTTATCTTTAAGAGAGATAAAAGAAATCAGGGAAAAAATACCAAAAGATTTGGAGATAGAAAGTTTTATCCACGGGGCAATGTGTATTTCTTATTCGGGACGCTGCCTGCTTAGCAGCTATTTTACCGGAAGAGACGCCAACCACGGCGCCTGTACGCATCCGTGCCGCTGGAAATATGCGGTAGTGGAGGAAAAAAGACCGGGAGAGTATCTTCCCGTCTATGAGAACGAGCGGGGAACTTACATTTTTAACTCTAAAGATTTATGTATGATAGAACATATTCCGGAGATGATAGACGCCGGAATTGACAGTTTCAAAATCGAGGGGAGGATGAAAACCGCCCTTTATGTCGCTGCGGTTGCGCGTACTTATCGCAAAGCGATAGATGACTGTCTGGAATCGGAGGAAAAATACCGCGCCAATATAAAATGGTATCAGGAAGAGATTGCGAAGTGTACCTACCGCCAGTTTACGACAGGTTTTTATTTTGGCAAGCCGGACGAGACGACGCAGATTTATGATAATAATACCTATGTCAACGAATATGTTTATCTGGGAATTATTGGCGCCGTGGACGAGGCGGGGTGCGCGCATATCGAGCAGCGTAATAAATTCAGCACGGGCGATGAGATTGAGATTATGAAACCGGACGGGAGGAATATTCCGGTAAAAGTGCTGCATATGTATGATGAGGATGGGCAGGAAGTGGAAAGCTGCCCGCATTCCAAGCAGAAAATTACGGTGGAATTATCGCAGATTCCGGCGCAGTATGATATTCTGCGGGTGAAGAGTTAAAGGACTGCTAAGGTAATTTGTATAATATGAACAGCAATTTCTTCCAAAACAGTTCTTTTTCTGCAAAATCCACAAAATTTTATTCCGGGTATTGCATTTTAAAGGAAAAGAGAGTATTTTATAAAAAGAGGTTGTGAAACCTTTATGATAAATATAAGGTATCTTGAACGAGGGTGTTCCAAAAAGATTTATTTTTGGAGCATTTTTTTGTCATCTCTCACAGAGGTGTAAAACTGAGGGGGTTCGGGTAGCCGGATATGAGAAAAGGAGAGGAAGCAAAATGAGCGAAACATTTAACGTGGAAGAGATTTTTGGACAGAACTTATTTACACTTGGAAAAATGAAAGAGCGTCTGCCGAAAAATGTATACAAGGAAGTAGTAAAAGTTATGAACCAGGGCGGCGAGCTTTCCATGGATGCAGCTAATGTTGTGGCAAAGGCCATGAAGGACTGGGCGGTGGAGCGCGGCGCAACGCATTATACACACTGGTTCCAGCCGCTGACCGGCATTACCGCCGAAAAGCATGATTCATTCGTAGCGCACCCGGACGAATCAGGAAAGATGCTGACGGAATTTTCCGGTAAGGAGTTAATAAAAGGAGAGCCGGACGCTTCTTCTTTCCCGTCAGGCGGACTGCGCGCTACATTTGAAGCAAGAGGGTATACGGCATGGGATATTACATCCCCGGCTTTCTTAAAGGAGTCGGCATGTGGAGCGATTCTTTGCATTCCTACGGCATTCTGTTCCTATACAGGAGAAGCGCTGGATAAAAAGACGCCGCTTTTGCGTTCCATGGAAGCATTGAGCGAGCAGGCTCTTAGAATCGTCCGTTTATTTGGCAATACGGAAGCGACAAAAGTAGTGGCGTCCGTAGGGCCGGAACAGGAATATTTCTTAGTTGATGAAGACTTATTTATGAAAAGAACCGACCTGATGTTTGCCGGACGCACATTGTTCGGCGCACCTGCACCTAAGGGACAGGAAATGGAAGACCATTACTTTGGCGTTATCAGAGAACGTGTCGGCGCATACATGAAAGATTTGAATGAAGAACTCTGGAAACTGGGCGTTACTGCCAAGACACAGCATAATGAAGTGGCTCCTGCGCAGCACGAGCTGGCGCCGATTTATGAAACAGCTAATATTGCGGTAGACCATAACCAGCTTGTTATGGAGACCATGAAGCGAGTAGCGATAAAGCATGGCATGAGATGTCTTTTACATGAAAAACCGTACGCGGGCGTCAATGGTTCCGGTAAACACGATAACTGGTCTATTACGACGGATAATGGCGTAAACTTGTTAGACCCGGGCGAAACACCGAATGAAAATGTGCAGTTCTTATTAGTTTTGGCTTGTATCATGAAAGCCGTAGATACACATGCCGACTTACTTCGTCAGTCCGCTTCCGACGTTGGTAACGACCACCGTTTAGGAGCAAACGAAGCGCCTCCGGCTATTATCTCCATTTTCCTGGGAGAACAGCTTGAGGATGTTGTAAGCCAGCTGATTGAAACAGGTTCGGCGACTTCCGTAAAAGAGGGCGGACTGTTGTTGACAGGCGTTAAGACGCTGCCGGATTTTGAAAAAGACGCTACCGATAGGAACAGAACGTCACCGTTTGCCTTTACAGGAAATAAATTTGAGTTCCGTATGGTAGGTTCCGCAGATTCCATTGCCAGCCCGAATACAACGCTGAATGCCATTGTTGCAGAGGCATTTTGTGAAGCGGCGGACAGACTGGAGAAAGCGGAAAATCTGGAAGTTGCGATTCATGATTTGATTAAAGAATATATGACGCAGCATCGGAGAATTATCTTTAACGGCAACGGATATTCCGATGAATGGGTGGAAGAAGCGGAGAAGAGAGGTCTTCCGAACATTAAGTCCATGATTGAGGCAGCAGGTACAATTACAACGGATAAAGCGGTAAAATTATTTGAAAAATTTGGTATTTTTACCAAGGTTGAATTGGAATCCCGCGAAGAAATTATTTATGAGACTTATGCAAAGACAATCAATATCGAAGCGCTTACCATGATTGATATGGCCGGCAAACAGATTATACCGGCAGTCGTTAAGTATACGAAGATGCTTGCCGATACCATCAATGCGGTAAAAGAGGCGGGAGCCGACGCATCCATGCAGATAGAACTTCTAAAATCAGTCAGCGAGAAATTATCCGCTATGCAGGCGGCGCTTACAGAGTTGAAGAAAGTAGAAGCGCAGGCTTCTGCAATGGAAGATGTGAAAGCACAGGCATTCTTCTATAAAGATACGGTAAAGACTGTTATGGAAAGTCTGCGTAAACCTGCCGATGAATTGGAAATGATAGTTGATAAGAATATCTGGCCGATTCCGACATATGGCGAATTGATGTTTGAGATTTAATGTTTGAAGCGCAATTAAAAACGGGGCTGTCGTATTAACGAATAAAATTTCGTGAAGCGATGGCTTCGTCTTTTAAGAGAAAAATACTTCGCTTGCAAAATTAAAAAAATTTAATTTAGGGCTTGCAAATTGATAAAAGATGCTGTATAATTCCAAGTTGTAACGCTGATGGGCTATCGCCAAACGGTAAGGCAACGGACTCTGACTCCGTCATTTCAAGGTTCGAATCCTTGTAGCCCAGCTTTTAACCCGGTGAAATTCCTTTCATCGGGTTTTTTAGTAGATATAAACTTTTTTGGATGTTCCCTATGGAAAAATATAAAAGTATGATATATTAAAAATAAGCGTTGCATTAACTAAGAAAATTTGGTACAGAGGAGTTTGATTTTGAAAATATATATGGATAATTGCTGCTACAACAGACCATTTGATGATAGGACGAATATTAAAAACTATCTGGAAAGGGAAGCTGTGTTGCTGGTTTTTGAATTGGCATATACAGGGCAGGTTATGATAACAGGGAGTGAAGTATTACAAAAAGAAATAGCAGTCATGAGTAATTCTTACAGGAGAAAACAGGTACAACTTATTTATGATAATCTTACATCAAATAATATAAAGCTTGATGCAGATATTATAAAACGGGCAAAGGAGATAGCGCATAATACGGGCGCAACGCCTTTTGATAGTCTTCATCTGGCGGCGACAGAGGGAAACGCTGATATTTTTTTGACAACAGATATGAAACTAATAAAAGCAAGTAAACGGGCAGATTTGCCATTTAAAGTAATGAATCCCATAGAATTTGTTATGGAGGTGGAAAATAATGAATAATACAGTAAGGTATATGAATCCGGAAATGATACAGAAGCAGGGAACGAAAGCCCTGATTAAAGAACTGGGAGTTGTTGGGATGCTTCGTTATTTAGAGCAATATGATAATGGAGGCAGCGGTGATTATACAAAAGAAAAATATGAAGTAGAGGAACTGTCTATTGATGAGATAGCAGATTTATAGAAAGAAGGCATATACTATGTATACTTTTCAAAGCAGAATACGCTACAGTGAAGTTGGGGTAGACGGTAATTTGACATTGGAATCATTACTGGATTATTTTCAGGACTGCTCCACATTTCATTCGGAAGACCTTGGACTGGGTGTTGGCTATTTGCAGGAGAGACGCCTGGCATGGGTGCTGTCCTCGTGGCAGATTGTGGTGGAACGCTATCCGCATTTATGCGAAAATGTAACAATCGGAACTGCCCCTTATGACTTTAAAGGATTTCTTGGCTATCGTAATTTTTTAATGGAAACGACAGAGGGGGAACGCCTCGCCTGTGCCAATTCTATCTGGACGTTAATGGATATGGAGAAAATGATGCCCGCGAGACCACCGGTAGAAATGGTAGAGGGATATGTGATATCGGACAAACTTCCAATGGATTATGCACCGAGGAAAATAGCTATACCGTCCGGCGGAGCAACGCAGGAAATGATTCAGGTCAGACCGCATCATTTGGATACAAACGGCCATGTGAATAATGGACAGCATGTACGGATTGCCATGGAATATATCCCGAATAATTTTCAAATCAGGCAGTTGCGGGCAGAATATAAAAAGCAGGCGGTTTTACATGATAAAATGATTCCGAATGTAGCAGTGAATGAAGATAAAACGCTTTATACCATTTCATTAAACGGGGAAGATGGAATCCCATACAGTATTGTAGAACTTACAGGAGCCAATTAAACCGGCAGCCTGAGAGAGGAGCATGGTTATATAAGTGATAGCGTTAGGTGAGATACAGACATTAGTTATTATAAAAAAAGTGGATTTCGGTGTTTATTTGGCGTCAAAGGACGATGCTGCACAGACGGAAAAAGTCCTGTTGCCCGGAAAGCAGGTTCCACAGGACTGTGGTATAGGCGATGAGGTGGAAGTATTTATTTATCGTGATTCCAAGGACCGACTGATTGCGACGACAAACAAGCCTAAATTGACGCTTGGCGGCATCGCCAGACTACAGGTTGTACAGACCGGACAAATCGGCGCTTTTTTGGATTGGGGGCTGGAAAAGGATTTGCTGCTTCCATTTAAAGAGCAGAAAAAGAAAGTGCGGGAAAATGAAGAATGCCTTGTCGCGCTCTATATTGATAAAAGCGGCAGGCTGTGCGCTACCATGAATGTCTATCCGTATTTAAAACAGGACAGCCCGTATGGGAAAGATGACAAAGTCGTCGGAACCGTTTATGAAATAAGCGATAATTTCGGTGCGTTTGTAGCGGTGGACGATATCTATTCCGCATTGATTCCCAAAAAGGAATTATATGGAGAAGTGCAGATAGGACATAAGATTACGGCAAGGGTAACCGATGTCAAAGAGGATGGCAGGCTGAATTTGAGCATCCGGGAAAAAGCGTATCTGCAGATTGAGAAAGATGCGGAGAAGATAATGCAGATTATTGACAGTTATGACGGCGCGCTGCCTTTTACGGATAAGGCGTCTCCGGAAACCATTAAACGGGAAACCCAGATGAGTAAGAATGAATTTAAAAGGGCGGTAGGGCATCTTTTGAAAGAAAATAAAATCATCATCGGAGAAAGAGCTATCAGGAGGCAGTAACTGCTTCCGTTTGTGAAGAAAGGTTATAAACAGATGAATAGTAAAAGAGTAAACTGGTTGTTTTTGTGTCTTATCCTGGCGAATATTATGATATCGGCGGTGTCGTTTGTATATTATATACTTACCGGAAAATATATTGATATTCCGATTGCCGTAAGTCTTATGATAAGTCAGGGAATCATTGTAGTTCCGTCACTGATTTTTATAATGGAATCAAGGACAAGGACCGTGACGGGAGATCTGAATGAATTATTGGGATATCGGAAGATAAAAGTGTCTTCTTTCTTTATGATTCTTTTGTTTACTTTTTTGGTTATGCCGATGGCAAATGCGCTTAATGCAATTTCTATGCTCTTCGTGGAGAATACGGTGAATGAAATGAGTGAGGAAGTTGTGCAGATGCCGTTTGTGGTAATGTTATTTTTAATAGGAATATTCGGGCCGTTTTGTGAAGAGTTTGTTTTCCGCGGTGTAATATTCCGGGGATATAAAAATTCGGCTTCCGTTTTCCGGGCGGTTTGCTGGTCCGCGTTATTGTTTGGGCTGATGCACTTAAACTTTAATCAGGCGGCTTATGCCATCGCGCTTGGCATTATGTTTGCGCTGCTGGTAGAAGCGACGGGCAGTCTGTGGTCTTCGGCTATCGCGCATATGTTTTTTAATTCACAGCAGGTATGTCTTATGTATTTGTCAAATTATCTGCCGGAATCTGCTGCATCTGATACGTTGACGCAGGAAGCGTTAATCAGTGTAATAAGCCTCTATTTAATCATAGCGGCAGTGGCAACGCCGATAGCGGTTTGCGTATTGGTCTGGCTGGCGAAAAATGAAAACAGGGAAATTGAGTGGAGAAATATATGGACACGTCCAAGAGAAAAAGGAACTCCGATTGTCAGTATTCCATTGGTGATTGCCATTGTAATAAGCCTTGCGCTTATGAGTCTGGAATGGATTTTAAAATGGATTTTAGAATGGATAGCCGGCATGTAACAAAAACGCCACTGTTTACTTTAAAACAGTGACGTTTTATGTTGTAGCGATTATACGTACATGTCAAAGTTGGCGCCGACTCCGGGATTAACGGAGCGTTCCATTGCGGCAGCATCCATCATATCAGTAATCTGGCTTCCGGTATTCGCAGCGGCGTCCAGTGATTTACTGAGCATTGCTACGCCAAAAGCGGAGTTTACCTGAGATGCCGACATTGCCATAGATAATCCTGCAATATCCATACTTAAACCACCCCTTCCGAATCATTAGCTACTATAAACAGTATACCATATATTTCTTTTTTTGTGAAGTTTGTCTAAAGGGATTTTATGGAAGAAAATGACAAATTAATTGAAAAATACACAAATATTTCATGATTTGAGGTAGATTTTTTTGTTAAAATAGATTAAAATAGAATGCAAATGTTGAATTTTGCAAAAGAAACGCTATCGGCATGTTGTACAAATTGCTAAATGACATTAAAAGAGGGTTACGAATACGGTAGAGGGGTGGACAAGAGATGATTTCAAATCAAATTCTACAGAATACGATAGAGGGGTTAAAGACGATTGCCAGAGTAGAACTGTGCGTTATGGATATTGATGGAAAAGCAGTAGCCACAACAACGGACGATATGGAGAGGTCGGGAAAGCTGGCGGCGGAATTTGCCAAGTCTCCGGCGGATTCCCAGGAGATACAGGGATATCAGTTTTTTAAGATATTTGACGAGCAGCAGTTGGAGTATATTCTGATTGTCGGCGGCGTCGGAGAAGACATTTACATGATAGGTAAAATGTCAGCGTTTCAGATTCAAAATCTGTTAGTGGCATATAAGGAAAGGTTTGATAAGGATAACTTTATCAAGAACCTGTTACTGGACAATCTTTTGCTGGTGGATATTTACAGCCGCGCTAAAAAACTGCATATTCAGACTGATACTAAGAGGGTGGCGCTGATTATTGAAACGGACAATACGAAAGAAAGCAATGTCCTGGAGGTTATGAGGACATATTTTAGCGGAAACAGCAAAGACTTTATTACGGCGGTTGATGAAAATAATGTTATCGTGGTAAAGGATTTATCAGAGGGCGACAGCAGCAAAGAGATTGAAAAGACGGCGACGGGCATCGAGCATTTTTTGGAAAAAGAGCATATGAAAAATGTCAGAATCGCGTACGGAACCATTGTTAGTGAAATCAAAGAAGTAAGCCGTTCTTTTAAAGAGGCTAAAATGGCGTTGGATGTCGGCAAAATTTTCTTTAGTGAGAGAAATATTATTGCTTACAGTGAACTCGGTATCGGCCGTTTGATTTACCAACTGCCGATTCCGCTTTGTAAAATGTTTATCAAGGAGATTTTTGACGGCAAAAGTCCGGATGAATTTGACGAAGAAACATTGACGACTATCAATAAGTTTTTTGAAAACAGCCTGAATGTTTCGGAGACGTCCAGACAGCTTTTCATCCATAGAAATACGCTAGTCTACAGATTGGATAAGCTGCAAAAAAGCACCGGGCTGGATTTGAGGGTCTTCGAGGATGCCATTACGTTTAAAATCGCGTTGATGGTTGTTAAATATATGAAGTACATGGAGAATTTTGAGTATTAAGGGAAACTCCGACAGACGTAAGAAGAAAGGCATGGTTTATTGTAGTGGGAGAGAAAAAAAGTAATTACAGAGGTGATAAAATGGCTGCGTCTCCAAAGGGAAAACGAAAAAGAACAGTATCGGAAAGCAATGAGATTATTACATTGACGAATGTCTGCAAAGCTTATTCAACGGGAGCGCCGGCGTTAAAAGATGTGAATCTTCATATCAACAAAGGGGAATTTGTATTTATCGTCGGCGACAGCGGCTCGGGTAAATCGACGTTGATTAAACTGCTTTTACGGGAATTGACGATAACAAGCGGTTATATTAATGTCATGGGATATGACCTGAGTAAAATCAAGCATCGCAGAATACCGAAATTCCGGCGTAATATTGGTATTGTCTTTCAGGACTTCCGTCTGTTAAAGGACAGGAATGTTTATGAAAATGTGGCATTCGCGCAGAGAATCATACAAAAATCGAATAAGGAAATTAAGAAAAATGTGCCGAGCATTCTTGCGATTGTAGGATTAGCCGGTAAATATAAGGCAAAGCCGAAGCAGCTTTCCGGTGGTGAGCAGCAAAGAGTTGCGCTGGCGAGGGCGTTAGTAAATAAGCCTGCCGTTTTGCTTGCCGATGAGCCGACAGGTAATCTTGACCCTAAAAACTCATGGGAAATCATGAAATTGTTGGAACAGATTAATGAAAACGGCACGACAGTTCTGGTTGTTACGCATAACAGGGAGATTGTCAATGCCATGCAGAAAAGGGTTATTACCTTGAAAAAAGGCGTAATTGTCAGCGACGAGGAAAAGGGAGGATATATCGATGAGGATTAATACGTTGTTTTATACGCTTCGTCAGGGCATTCGGAATATATTCCGAAATAAATGGTTTACGCTTGCGTCCATTGCAACGATAAGCGCCTGCCTTTTTCTGTTCGGTCTGTTCTATACTATTGTCAGCAATTTTCAAAATATTGTAAAAACTGCAGAGCAGGGCGTGTCGGTTACGGTATTTTTTGACGCGGGGTTAGAAGACAGCAGAATACAGGAAATCGGTGAAATGATTGCCAGACGGACGGAAGTATCGAACGTTCATTTTGTATCCGCGGAAGAAGCATGGGACAGCTTTAAGACGGAGTATCTGGGGGAATATGCGGACGGCTTTACGGAGAACCCGCTTGCCGATTCCGCAAACTATCAGATTTATTTAAATGACGTTTCCATGCAGTCGGCGCTGGTAACCTATTTAGAATCCATATCCGGCGTCAGGCAGGTAAACCGCTCCGAGATAACGGCGACTACCCTGACGGGGGTCAATGCACTGGTAGCCTATGTCTCCGTAGGTATTATTGCGATTCTGCTGGCGGTATCTATTTTCCTGATTAGCAATACGGTTATGATAGGTATTTCCGTTAGAAAGGAAGAAATTAACATTATGAAATATATCGGTGCGACTGATTTTTTTGTCAGGTCGCCGTTTGTTATAGAGGGTATGTTAATCGGTCTGATTGGGGCGGCTATTCCTTTGGGCATTATTTATGTTTTATATAACGTGGTTATGGAATATATATTGGAAAGGTTCTCTATGCTTACACAGCTTTTAAGCTTCCTGACGGTAGGGGAAATCTTTCATGTGCTGATTCCGGTTTCATTGGGAATTGGCGTGGGAATCGGTTTTTTGGGAAGCGTCAGCACGGTTAGAAAACATCTTCGCGTTTAGATGTGAGAAAGGCAGCAGATAAATGAAATTCTGGAAAAAATTATTGTGCGTCATTATTTGCATAAGCGTCGTATTCTTATTTCCAACCGAGACTGCCCGGGCAACGACGAATGACAGTATCCGGGAAAAAGAGGCGGAAATTGCGGAGGCGAAAAAAGAGGTTGCGACATTAAAATCCAGCCTGACCGACGTGGAAAAACTGAAAAAAGAACTGGAACAGTCCAAACATGACTTGGATGCCTATGTCACGCAGTTAGATACGCAGCTTACTGATATTCAGACGAAAATTGACGAGTATAATAATCTGATTGCGGAAAAAGAACATGAGATTGAAGTAACGACAGAAGAATTGAATGACGCAATCGCCAGACAGGAAGAACAATATGAGGCAATGAAAGAGCGTATTAAGTTTATGTACGAAAAAGGCGATACGCTTTATATGGAACTGATATTTACATCCAGCAGTTTATCGGATACGATAAATAAAGCCGACTACATTGAAGCTTTATCCGCTTATGACAGGGCGCAGCTTGACGAATATGTCAAAACGAGAGAACTGATAGCGCTTTGTAAAGAAGAACTGGAAAGCGAAAAAGAAGTGCTGGATGAGGCGAAACTTGCCGTAGAGGCAGAGGAAACGGCAGTCAGCGCCTTAATTTCGGAAAAAGAAGCGCAGATTGCTTCCGTATCGTCCGATATTTCTTCCAAAGAAGCGGCAATCAAAGAATATGAGGATATGATTGACCAGGAAAACGCAGAGATTGCGGCATTGGAGAAAGCGGTAGCGGAAGAAAAAGCAAGGCTTGCGGCGCAAAACGCTAATGCCAGAGTGTATGACGGCGGTATGTTTGCATGGCCCTGCCCCGGATATAAACGAATTTCGGATGAATACGGAAATCGTATGCACCCTACGCTTGGCATTGAGAAATTCCATAATGGAATTGATTTAGCGGCGGCATCGGGAACATCTATTCTCGCTGCATATGACGGGGATGTAGTGGCGGCTGACTATAGTTCTTCTATGGGAAATTACATTATGATAGACCATGGAGGCGGTTTGTATACAATCTATATGCATGCTTCCGCATTATATGTGTCTAAAGGACAGTCTGTTTATAAGGGACAGACGATTGCCGCAGTAGGCAGTACCGGACGTTCTACGGGGCCTCATTTACATTTCAGTGTGCGCTTGAACGGTAATTATGTAAGTCCCTGGAATTATTTAAAATAAATGGAGATGAATGATTTTGGATAATTATGGATATAGTAATAATAACGAAATGAATCAGGGAGCGGCAGACGATTTGAATCCTTACAGAAGGATGCAGCAGGACTCAAAACAGACAAAAAGAACATTTCTGGTCGGTCTTTTAACCGGCGTTTTGTTAAGCACGCTTATGACGGGCTGCATATATGTGGGCGTACGTTTTAACGGCTTGATGAGGGCAGGGAGAGTAAAGCTGACAAGCGCAGAGGGAGCCGTTGCGGAAAGCATTGTCAATGATGATTCTATTACGAAGTTGGAAGCGATAGAGGATGTGATTGACGAGTATTATTACAAAGAAGAAGATATCCATACGGATGAAATGATAGAAGGTATGTATGCGGGTATGGTGGCGTCTTTGGGAGACCCTTATTCCGTTTACTATACGGCAGAAGAATGGCAGACGCTGATGCAGGATACGGAGGGGATTTATTTTGGTATCGGCGCATATATATCACTGGATAAAACGACCGGATTCGGTAAGATTAACGGTGTCATAGACAACACGCCGGCACAGGAAGTTGGTCTGCGGGAAGACGATATTATATACATGATAGACGGCGAGATTGCGCAGGGATTGGAACTGTCGGAAATTGTAGCCAGAATCAAGGGCGAAGAGGGAACGACGGTGCATCTGACAATATATAGAGATGGTGAGGACGATTATCTGGAAATGGATGTTGTCCGGAAACAGATTGAGTCGCCTACCGTCAATTATGAGATGTATGATAATGGCATCGGCTATATCCAGATTACCGAATTTGATGATGTAACCGTAGACCAGTTTACAGAGGCGATGGCGGTTGTAAAAGGTTCCGGCGCGGCGGGCCTGATTCTTGATTTGCGGAGCAATCCGGGCGGAAGCCTGTCCGCTGTCGTGGATATTGCAAGACAGATACTGCCGGAGGGCTTGATTGTTTATACGGAGGACAGAGCCGGTAAACGGATGGAATATACATGCAGCGGCGAAAATGAATGGAAACTGCCGTTAATTGTATTGGTAAACGGCAATTCCGCCAGTGCATCGGAAATACTGGCAGGTGCAATTAAAGACTATGGCATTGGAACGCTCATGGGAACCAAGACATTTGGGAAAGGTATCGTGCAGCGCATCCTGCCGCTCACCGACGGAACGGCATTGAAACTGACAGTCAGTGCCTACTATACGCCGAAAGGGAATAATATTCATAATATCGGCATCGAGCCGGATATCGAGTGTGAATATGACAGGGACGCCTATTATGACGAGGGCATTGACAATCAGTTAGAGCAGGCAAAAGAAGAAATGAAGAAGATGATTGCAAAATAGACGGAGCATTGAGGAGGAACATGAAGAATGCAGGTCATAGATTATGATAACTGCAAGCAGCCAGATTATTGGCTAAGTCAAATAAAGAAAAGCGACTGGGGAGCAGGACAATATTTATATCAACTGCTAAGTGAAGATGAATTTAAGAATGCTGTTGGAGAAAATTCAAAAGTGTTGATGCTTACGGATGGGGATAACCTTATTTCGTTTTGTACATATGCCGAAAAAGATGATATACAGCCGACAGAATTAACTCCATGGATAGGATTTGTGTATACTTTTCCCGAGTATAGAGGACACCGTTATGCAGGGAAATTGTTCTTGGAGATTGAGAAACTTGCTAAAGCTGAAAATGTACATGACGTCTTTATATCAACAAACCATATCGGATTATATGAAAAATACGGATGCGAATTTTATCAAATGATGAACGATATGGACGGCGAACCGTCCAGAGTATATAGAAAGCATATAGATTGAGGAAGTTGACAGCCGGTTGGAGAAAGCGAAAGAAGAAATGAAGAAGATGATTGCGAAATAGACGGAGCAGGAAAGCGGGAGGATTTAGATGCTGCACATATTGCCGCGTATAAAATATAGTATCACTTCGCCGAAGTCGCCGGAGGATATCAAGGCTGCTTTAGAGGCGGCAACAGTTTCCGAAAAGACTTTTGGAGTAGAGACTTTTCATTCCGTTGGGGGTGAATTTATCGGGGAAGTGAATTTGTCGGATTTTAAGATTGTTAAAAAGCCCAGGTATTTCAGGAGCAGCTTTTGGCCTGTGATAGTGGGGACTGTCAGGACAGAAGACGGGACGTCTGTTATTGATATCAAAATGCGTCTGCTTTTATTTACATACATACTTTGTATTATTGTTTTTGGTATGTTGGGGCTTCTTGTTTTGCTTATGTTTCTTTCTTGTCTCATAGACAGGACGTGGGAGAGTGTGAAAGAATTACTGGGTATTGCCGCGGGGCTTGGTCTTTTCTGGCTTATGGTGAACGGTGGATTTTATATACCGGCGAAAAGTCATTTAAAGCGATTAGAGGAATTAATCGGATGAAGAAAGCGCATTACAAATTACTTTTGTTTGATTTGGACGGAACGCTGCTTCGCAGTGATAAGACCATTTCACAGACGACATTACAAGCCTTGCAAAAATGCAGAGAAAAAGGCGTGTTAATCGGCGTGTCTACATCCAGAGGGGAACAAAATGCACTGTCTTTTATAGAAAAGTTACAACCGGATATCTTAATTGCAAGCGGCGGAGCTTTGGTAAAATATCATGGCGAATACATATACCGCGCTGAATTTTCCAAGGAAGAAACGCGGCGGATGATAGCCGTTGCCAGAGAAGTCTGCGGCATGGATTGCGAGATAACGATTGATACGCTGGACGCCCACTACTGGAATTACAAAATTGACCCTAAGAAGCAGGACCATAGATGGGGAGATAGTATTTATACGGATTTTACAAATTTTGACAAGAGTTCCCTGAAAATGTGTGTAGAAATTTTTGAAAAGAGTCAGGCGGAGCAGCTTCAAAAATTGCTGGACGAGTGCGACTGTATGCGTTTCTCGGATGGATACTGGTATAAATTCACCAAAAAGACCGCCACAAAAGAAAACGCTATCATGTATATCTGTTCCGTATGTGGGATAAATGTGGAAGAAATAATCGCTTTTGGCGACGATTATGCAGATATCGGAATGCTAAAATTATGCGGAATGGGCATTGCCATGGGGAATGCCATAAATGAAGTTAAGGAAAAAGCGGATTTAGTAATCGGGAGTAATGATGAGGATGGTATTGCGGGGTATTTGGAAGTGTTTTATTAGTTTTCAAAAAGTATATGGACTAAGAGGATAGAAGAAAGATGATACGGATAGCCTCAAAAGATGATGTAGGGATAATAGCCAATTTAGCTGCTTTTATGTGGAATGCCGATTCTGTTGAAGAGTTGACTGATGGAATTTTAGAGATTCTTTCCAAAGAGGATGCTCGAATATTTTTACAATATGAAAATGATATTCCTATCGGTTTTGCACAGTGTCAATTACGGCACGATTATGTGGAGGGAACGAAAACGACGCCCGTTGGATATTTAGAGGGCATTTTTATCATGGAAAACTACCGCAGCAAAGGATATGCCAAAGAGTTATTAAACGAGTGCGAGATATGGGCAGAAGCCAATAGAATTATATGCTTTACTAAAAAATTGTGATTTTTGTTGGTGAGATTGCGGAAGTGAAATGTAACGAGGCGCATCATTATGATAGAAAATATAAAATGGATATTTTTTGATATCGGCTCAACCCTTGCCGATGAAAGTGTAGTTTATGAAAACAGGATGAGAAAAATTGCGAAACTAGCCAATGTAACGTATGAATATGTTTATGAAACGGCGGTTAAGTTTTATAAAGAAAATAAAAAAGGTGATTTAGAAGTCATAAAGCTGTTCAATGTGGAAGCGCCTGAATGGAATCCGGAAGATGAAATGTTATATGGCGATGCAGAAGAATGTTTAAAGCTAATGCATCGTAAATATAAAATTGGAATTATTGCAAATCAAGTACCCGGAACAACAAAACGCCTGGAAAATTTCGGAATATTAAAATATATTGATTTGGTTGTCGCATCGGCAGAGGAGGGCGTTGCAAAACCGGATAAAAGAATTTTTGAAATTGCACTGCATAGAGCAGACTGCGAACCCCGACAGGCTGTCATGATTGGAGACAGGATAGATAACGATATTGTTCCGGCGAAGAAGCTGGGAATGTCTACAATATGGATAAAACAGGGATTTGGCAGATATTGGAATATAACGCGTGAAGAGGAAAAGGCTGATTATGAGGTTAATAGTTTGATGGAGATTTGTGGTGTTATATAGAGGGAGTAATAGAGATGGCAGCTTCAAATATAAATATGGAAAAATGGGATTTGTATACAAAATATAGAGAAAAGACAGGGAAAGAGCAGATACGGGGAGAAAAAATTCCCAAAGGTTTCTATCATTTGGTGGTATCTGTATGGATACGAAATAGCAAAGGGGAGTATCTTATTGCCCAGCGCTCGGCTGGCAGACCGACATTTCCGCTTATGTGGGAGTGCGTAGGAGGCTCTGTTTTGATGGGAGAAAGCAGTATTGACGGAGCGGTTAGAGAAGTAAAAGAAGAAGTGGGGCTGCATTTAAAACCCGAAACCGGAAAACTTCTTTTTACTAAAATACGAGGCACTGATGCAAAATATGAGTGCAAAGAATTTAATGATATTATGGATGTATGGCTTTTTGAATATGATGGAGAACTGCATTTGGAAGATGCAGCTACGGATGAAGTGGCTGACTGCAGATGGATGACGGTTTCTGAAATTAGAAAGTTATATGAGGAGAATAAAATGGTGCAGACATTGGACTATTTTTTCTATGTTATGGAAGCGGATGTGCCGGACTACAGCCATATTATTGGAAAAACGGTAAGCGGAATCGTTGACAGACCATTAGGAACTGCTCATCCCCGTCATCCGGAAATGATTTACCCAATCAATTATGGATATGTCAATAATATACTTGCCGGTGATGGGGCAGAACAGGATGTTTATTTATTTGGAACAGATGAACCGTTGAAAGATTTTCGGGGAAAAGTAGTTGCAGTATGGCACCGTTTTGATGATGTGGAAGATAAATGGATTGTGTCTTTGAATGGAGAGGATATTGCGGATGAAAAAATAATAGGCGACATTTCATTTCAGGAACAGTTTTTTAATGGGAAATTGTATAAATAATTGTTGAACCATACGAGAAAATTTTCGTGAAACCAGATGAAAAATAAATTGTAAGCGGAGGAAGATATTATTGGATAGAAATATCAATATCATAACAGATTTAAACGGAAATAAGATTGTCTTAATTAATGACATTATTTTTAAAGGAAAGAGGTCAGTGGATTGGGATGATGTAAAAGCATATTTGAAAACTTATGTAGGAGAGTTTTATGAAATTGCCGATACAAAGGATATTATTTATATTGGAAAGGAATTACCGGATGAGTATACTGGTTCCAGATATACACATACGTTGAAAGGCGCAAATGCGAAAGCAAAAGCAAATGCCTCACAGGGAATACCAGAATTACTGGAAATTGCAACAGGAAAATATTTTCGGGAAAATATGGGAGAAAAGCATCATAGAAATGCGGCAAATGGTTGGTATAGGTATGATTCTCGTTTTGCATTGCCTGTTTATGATGATAGCGGTGAAGTAGAAAGATATAACGTATTCCACGCGTCCATGCTAATTCGGCATGATGCAGATAGGAAAATGTATCTTTATGATATTATGGATATAAAAAAAGAAACGAGCAACCCTTTCGAACCATAAGGTTTTACTTGGCAAAAAACCCATTTCTTTTTCTATAGTATAAGATATATGAAAATGGCTGTCAAGGGAAATTAAGATTTTGGATAGCGCATATTAACCGGAGGAGAGAACATTGATGCAAAAAGTGAATTGGAAAATAGTAAATCTGTCATTTTGGATAGAAGTTATTTTATCCTATTTTTTACCGTTTAAAGTAATGGATAATTTCCGTTATCAAGTAGGATTTCCGATACCGTATCTATCCGTGTATGATGAAACCCCAAGTATAAATCCGTTTATGTCAATGCACTTCAATCCGTTGCCGCTGCTTTTTAATGTTATTATTATTTATATGATGGTGATAGTTTGTATTAAGGCATATCGAAGAATTTCCAGGGGGAAGAAAGATATTACCGTAGAGGATATGGACAGGCAGGCAAGAGGTTTGCAAGGTTAAGAATCAAGGTTGATGGAGGCGGTGGTATGGCGGTTGCATATAGAAAACTTGCCGAGCCGGATTTGGATGTTTTTATGGATATGAGGATACGGCAGTTACAGGAGGAGGGAGCGGAAGCGACATTCGATTTAAAACCGCATCTTCAGGATTATTATAAAAGGCATTTAAACGATAATACTTTTGTATCATGGCTGGCGGTTGATGGGGATAAAATCATAGGAACAAGCGGAATGTCATTTGTGGAAAAGCCGCCTTATTACGGCTGTCCGTCCGGCAAAATCGGTCTGCTCTCAAGTATGTATGTTATTAAGGAATACAGGAGGCAGGGCATAGCGAAGTCTTTGCTTGATAAAGTAGTAACGGAAGCCAGAGCTTACGGCTGTTCTACCGTACAGATAACGGCATCCGATATGGGAGTGTTGCTGTATACCGATTATGGGTTTAAGAAAAATAGTAATTTTATGTATTATAATTTTTA